>JBGPEQ010000014.1:0-18351 GCA_041482855.1 Dongiaceae bacterium
ACGGCTGATGCATCTGCACCATAACAAGCACGAGCTGACCTGGGCCAGGCTGGCGTGACTTGCCAGTTGTCAACAAGTGTCAAATGACTGTCACTTGTGGTCAAGAAAGATCGTACGCAATGGATACACTTGGTTCCATCTGGGGGCATGGGCGCGCGTTCGCCCGATGCGCATGCAAATGACACCACAAAACACCACAAAACAGGTCGACCGCAAAACCGCGACATAGTAACGTCGTCGCAACAAGGGGCCGGCGATCTGCGAATGCCGGCGGGGGCAACGACAAACTAAGGAGGCAAAAGGTGGCTCAGGGTCAGACTTCACCTACAGGCGATTCGGGTCCTGGCGCGTACGACGTCACGACGCGCCGCGACGTCGATCTGCTGCATTCGAAGGCGGTCGGTTTGATCGGCGTGCTGTTCCTCACGGTTACCGGTTCGGCACCGATTGCGGCAATGCTGTTCAACACTCCCGTCGCCGTCGGCTTCGGTAACGGCATCGGAGCGCCCGCGGCATTCCTGTTCGCGACCATCGTCCTGCTGATCTTCTCGGTCGGCTATGCGGCGATGGCGGGCAAAGTTACGGCGGTCGGCGGCTTCTACTCCTTCATCAGCCATGGACTTGGGCGCGAGCTTGGGATGGCCATGGGGTTCGCCTCCGTCGTTGCCTATTCGGTGTTCGAGGCCTCGCTGTGCGGCGGGTTCGCCTACTTCATGAACCTCAAGATCGTCGAGCTTACCGGCGCCAATATCGGATGGCCCTATCTGGCGCTGTTCATGGTGGCGTTGATCGCGATCCTCACCTATTTCGATGTCAAGCTCTCCACCTGGATCCTCGGCATCGCCCTGATCGGTGAAGTCGTCATCCTCGTCGTCTTCGACCTCGGAATCTTTACGAATCCGGCAGCCCATATCGACACCGCGGCGATCAATCCGATGAACGCCTTCAAAGGCTTCCCGAAATCGGGAGACTTGGCGGAGGGAGCTGCGGCCATTGGTCTGTTCTTCGCCTTCTGGTCCTGGGTCGGGTTCGAGATGGCGCCCAACTATGGCGAGGAGTCGCGCGACCCGAAGCGGATCGTACCGCTCTCGCTGTACATCTCGGTGCTGGGCCTCGGCATCTTCTACACCATCACAAGCTGGGCCGGCATCTCCGCTTATCCGACCATCGATGACGCGATCAAGATTTCGCAGACGGATTCCGCGCATTTCTTCCTGACACCGGCCAACTCCATGGTCGGTAGTTGGGTCGGCGGCCTGATGAGCTATCTGATTCTCACCGGGTCCTTCGCCTGCGGGATGGCGTTCCACAACACGGCGTCGCGTTATTTCTACTCGCTTGGCCGCGAAGGGGTATTTCCCGCCGCCCTGGGCAAGACGCATGCGGTCTACAAGAGCCCCTATGTCGCGTCGTTCACCCAATCGGTGATTGCCGCAATCCTCATCGCATTGTTCTGGATCTTCGCCGGCGGCAACGACCCGACTGCGCAAGCCTACGTCATGGTCTACGGCCTGCTGGCGGTAATGGGGACGATGCTGATCTTGTTCGCCCAGGCCCTCGTTTCCATCGCGATCATCGTCTACTTCCGGAAGAACCATCCGCAGGAGCATCATTGGTGGAGCACGTTGCTTGCACCTCTGATTTCCTTCGTTGCACAGGGCTATGTGATCTATCTGATGATCTCGCAGATGGAATTCCTGGGCGCCGGACTGGCCTTGGCCAACTGGATCGTCTGGATCAATCTTGCGGTCCTCGCCATCGGGATCGCCGGAGCCTTCTATCTCAAGGCCAGCGACCCGAAGAAATACGATCAAATCGGGCGGCTCATCTTCCAGGGAGCTCCGGACGGCACGCTCGTCGCGCCTGAGCGCGGCGAGGCGCTCTCGCGCAAGATGTGAGGGCGCGCCCCTCCGACCAAGCCTGGAAACGAAGGCTGGCGCCCTGCGCCAGCCTTCGATTCTTGTGGTCGATGTGAATCCTGTCCGGTGTCAGCAACTGTCAAGTCGACGCCAGCAACGGTCAAGACCTGCGACGCCTGATAGGTAGAATCAACTGACGGACCGGCGAGGGTGCCGGGCTTGGAACGTTTGTTCGCAGGCAACGCGCAACTCGTCTTGTGTCCTTTGAACGACGGTCGCATGGACACGCCGCTTTCTCACGACGATCTGCTGGCCCGCCTCGGCCGCCTCGCGCACGGGGCGATCGCGCTCTACGACCTGTCGCCGCGCTCGATGGCGACGATGATCAACCTGTCGGAGAACGCCACCTATCGGATCGACGATCCCGAGAGCGGCGGCAAGACCATCCTGCGCATCCATCGCGTCGGCTATCACAGCTACGCCGCCATCAATTCCGAGCTGCAGTGGATGGCGGCGCTGCGCCGCGACGCCGGCATGGAGACGCCGGAGCCGATTGCGGCCCGCGACGGCACGGTCATTCAGACCCTGGTCAGACCGGAACTGAGAGACCCCCGCCATGCCGTCATGTCCAAGTTCATGACCGGCCGCGAGCCGGCGGAGGACGAACTGCTGGGGCCGTTCGAGCGGCTGGGCGAGGTTTCCGCCCGCATGCACAGGCACGCCAAGAGCTGGCAGCTGCCGCCCGGCTTCACGCGCCACACCTGGGACTACGAGACCAGCCTGGGCGCGCGGCCGATCTGGGGGCGCTGGCAGGAAGGCATCGGAATGACTCTGACGCGGGAGAAGGTCCTCGGCCGCATGTCCGCCGTCATCGGCCAACGGCTGCAGCGCTACGGCAAGGCGCGCGAGCGCTTCGGCCTCACCCACGCCGACATCCGTCTGGCCAATCTCTTGATCGAGGGCACGCATACCAAGGTCATCGATTTCGACGACTGCGGCTTCAGCTGGTACTTCTATGACCTGGGCACGGCGCTCTCCTTCATCGAGCATCGCCCGGACGTGCCGGCGCTGGTCGACGCCTGGGTGACGGGCTATCGCAAGGTCGCCCCGCTGGCGGCCGCCGAGGAGGCGGAGCTGCCGACCTTCATCATGCTGCGCCGGCTGCTGCTGGTGGCCTGGATCGGCTCGCACGCCGAGACCGATCTCGCAAAGAGCCTAGGCGAGCCCTATACCGAAGGCTCCTGCGGCCTGGCCGAAACCTATCTGAGCAAGTTCGGCTGAGACGGAAGCGAACGAGGAGATCAATCATGTTCACATCGATCGCGGGCCGCTCCGTCATCGTCACCGGCTCCAGCAAGGGCATCGGCAAGGGCATGGCGCGGATGTTCGCGAGCAAGGGCGCGCGCGTGCTGGTGGTCGCGCGCGGTCTGGCGGCCGCGCAGAAGTGCGCCGACGAAATCAAGGCGGCGGGCGGACAGGCCGCCGCGGTATCGGCCGACGTCACGAAATGGGAGGACATGCAGCGCATGGCCGACGCGGCCGTGAAGCAGCATGGCGGCATCGACGTGCTCTGCGCCAACGCCGGAATCTTTCCGGCCGCCAGGCTCACGGACATGGCGGTGGAGATGTGGGACGAGGTGCTCGCCACCAACCTCAAGGGCATGTTCCTGTCGATCAAGGCCTGCCTGCCCGCGATGAAACAGCAGAAGAAAGGCCGCATCATCATCACCTCCTCGATCACGGGGCCGATCACCGGCTATCCCGGCTGGACCGCCTATGGCACGAGCAAGGCCGGCCAACTCGGCTTCCTGCACACGGCGGCCATCGAGTTGGCGCCGCACAACATCACCGTCAACGCGGTGATGCCCGGCAATGTCATGACCGAAGGTCTCCAGGGGCTGGGCGCCGACTACCTCAAGAAGATGACCGACTCCGTGCCGTTGCGGCGCCTCGGCGCGGTCGAAGACATCGGCCATGCCGCACTGTTCTTCGCCTCCGACGAGGCCGCCTACATCACGGGCCAGACGCTCGTCATCGACGGCGGCCAGGTGTTGCCGGAGTCGCTGGCGGCATTGGAAGAGATGGATACGTGAGCACGTTCGCACCCCCTTTCATTGTCATCGCCGGGCTTGACCCGTCGATCCATCTGCGAAGCGCGCGTCCAATCCTGGCCTGCCGTGCCGGTTGGGCCATGGATCGCCGGGTCAAGTCCGGCGATGATAGTCTTTTTTCTGGCTTCGTCCGGAGCGCCTGACATGCACGACTTCGGCTTCTTCGCCTACGACAGCAAGGAGCAGTTCCTGGAGCTGTCGAAGGCCTATTGGAATCCCGGCAAGACCCAGGCTTGGCAGGATTTCGGCGTCGATATCGTGATCGGCCGGCGCGAGGGCTACTTCATCTACGACATCTCGGGCAAGCGGCTGATCAATCTGCATCTCAATGGCGGCACTTTCAATTTCGGCCACCGCCATCCCGAGCTGGTCGACGCCCTCAACCGGGCGAGCGCGATGTTCGACGTCGGCAACCACCATTTTCCCGCGCTGGCGCGCACGGCGCTGGCAGAGGCGCTCGTGAAAACCTGCGCCGACAACATGCATTACGTCATGTATGGCAGCGGCGGCGGCGAAGCCATCGACATCGCCATCAAGGCCGCGCGCTTCGCCAGGCAGCGACGCAAGATCGTCTCGGTGATCAAGGCCTATCACGGCCATACCGGCCTCGCCGTATGCGCCGGCGATCCCCGCTTCTCGCAGCTGTTCCTGAGCGATCGTCCCGAAGAGTTTCCGCAGGTGCCGTTCAACGACTTGAACGCCATGGAGGACGCGCTGCGGAAGCGCGACGTCGCCGCCGTGCTGATGGAGACGATCCCCGCGACCTACGGCTTTCCCATGCCGAAGGAAGGCTACCTCAAAGGCGTGAAGCGGCTGTGCGAGAAGTACGACGCGCTCTACATCGCCGACGAGGTGCAGACCGGCCTCATGCGCACGGGCGAGATGTGGGGAATCTACAAATACGGCGTCATCCCGGACATGCTCGTCACCGCCAAGGGCATCGGCGGCGGGCTCATTTCGCTCGGCTGCGTGGTGGCGTCGGAGGAATGCGGCGGCTGGATGAAGAAGGACGGCTTCGGCCATATGTCCACCGGCGGCGGCGGCGAGCTCGGCTGCATCGTCGCGCTGAAGGTACTGGAGATCTGCGCGCGGCCGGAGACGCGGGCGCTCGTGCACTACATCTCCGATTTCCTCGGCCATGGGCTGCAGGCGATCCAGTCGCTCTATGGCGACTTCTTCGTCGGCATCCGTCAGAATGGCACGGTCATGGGGCTGGAGTTCGACCACCCGAAGGGCGCCATGTACGTGATGAAGGCGCTCTACAAGAACGGCGTGTGGGCGATCTTCTCGACCCTCGATCCGAGGGTGCTGCAGTTCAAGCCGGGCGTGCTGAAGACCCATGAGCTTTGCGCCGAACTGCTCGATCGCGTCGAAGCCTCCATCGGCGAGGCGCGGCAGGAAGTGAAAGGACCGGGCTCACGCCGCGCGGCGTAGGCGACGAACAATGGTGACCGCAGAAGCGCAAAACTACTGGAAGGACGCCGAGCGGCCGCAGTCGGTGGAAGCGCGCGCCCGGATGATCCTGGAGCGGGCGCACTGGGCCGCGACCAGCTTTGCGACTTTCGATCGGGAGCGCACGCTGCGCGCCGCCAAGGCCGCTGCCGATGCCGGTTTCGCGAAGGCTGCGCACTATGCCGAGTGGGCGGTGCGCGAGACCGGCTTCGGCGTGGCCGAGCACAAGAAGATCAAAAACGAGCTGTGCAGCCGCGGCATCTTCGAGCACTACCGCGAGGAGGACTATGTCGGGAAGCGCATCGATGCCGAGCGCAAGATCGTCGAGTTTGCGCGGCCTGCGGGCGTGATCTTCGGACTGGTGCCGTCGACCAATCCGGTTTCGACGACGTTCTACAAGATCGTCCTGGCGTTGCTGACGCGCAATGCCATCGTCATCAGCCCGCATCCACTTGCCAAAGCCTGCTGCGCCGATGCGGCCAAGCTCATGGGCGAGGCCGCGCAGAAGGCCGGTGCGCCCGACGGCGCGGTGCAGGTGATCGAGGAGCCGTCCATCCCGCTGATCGAGGCGCTGATGGCCGATGCGCGCACCGACGTCATCCTGGCCACCGGTGGCGTCGCCGTGGTGCGCGCCGCCTATCGCTCCGGCAATCCCGCGATCGGCGTCGGCCCCGGCAACGCGCCGGTGTTCGTCGATGCCACGGCCGACCTTGCCAAGGCGGCGAAGCGCATCGTCACCAGCAAATCCTTCGACAACTCCATCCTCTGCACCAACGAGTCCGTGCTGGTGGCGGAGGAAGCAATCGCCGACAAGCTCGAGCGTCACCTGCAGAACGAGGGCGCTCATCTGTGCGAGGGCGACGATCGGGATCGCCTGCGCGGCTACCTGTTCCCCGAGGGCAAGTTCAATCTGGCGGCGCTCGGCAAGGACGCGACCTGGATCGCAAAGGAAGCGGGGCTTCGCGTCTCTGCGCGCGCCAAGATTCTCCTGGCGCCGTTCGAACTCGCCGTGCCCGAGGAGCCGTTCGCGCGCGAGAAGCTGTGTCCCGTGCTCGGCTACATCCGCGTGCCCCATGCCAAGCGTGGCATCGATATCAGCCGCGCCATCATGCGCGTCTCCGGCAGCGGCCACTCCGCCGCTATCCACAGCCGCGACCCCAAGACGATCATGGCGTTCGCCGCCAACCTGCGGGCGCTGCGAGTCGCGGTAAACAGCCCGTGCAGCACCGGCGCTGCCGGCTTCGATACCCATCTGGCGCCGTCGATGACCATCGGCACCGGCTATGTCGGCCGAAGCTCCGTCGGCGACAACATCGGGCCGCAGCATCTCGTCAACTGGGTACGCATCGCCTATGACAAGGACGCCGGCGAAAAGCTCGGCGATTTCGAGGGCATCGAGCCCTGGGACAGCACGGCGCGGCTGGCGCCAGAGATCCACCGCGCCGAAGACGCCGAGGAAGGCGACATCAGCGCCGCCATGCGCGAGGAAATCCGCAAGGTGATCCTCGAAGAGCTGCGCGACCTCTTCATGGGATGATGGGAATGGCCGAGCTGCGCTCCTTCATCTTCATCGACCAACTGCAGCCGCGCACCATGTGCTATCTCGGCACCTGGATCCGCGGCAGCCTGCCGCGCAGCAACATGGCGGCCCAGATCATCGAGGTGGCGCCCGGCCTGGATATCGAGCCGCTGACCGACGTGGCGCTGAAGCACGCGGAGGTGCAGGGCGGCATCCTCGTGGTCGAGCGGCAATATGGCTATCTCGAGATCCATTCGCGCTCGACCGCCGCCGTGCGCGCCGCCGCCGCGGCCGTGCTGGACGAACTCGGCACCTCCGCCGACAAGGCGATGAAGCCGCAGATCCTCGCCTCCAAGATCGTCACCCGCATCGACCACCAGCACGCCTTCCTCATCAACCGCAACAAGCTGGGCTCCATGATTCTGCAGGGCGAATCGCTGTTCGTGCTGGAGATGCAGCCGGCGGCCTATGCCATCCTCGCCACCAACGAGGCCGAAAAGGCGGCCGACATCAAGGTCGTCGACTACCGGATGATGGGCGCCACGGGCCGCGTCTATCTCAGCGGCACCGAGTCGGACATCCGCGCGGCAGCGCAGGCGGCCGAGCAAGCGTTAGGGAACCTGCAATGAGCGCCGCCGACAAGCCGTCGGCCGATCGCGAGGCGATCCGCGCCATGGTGCGGCAGGTGCTGCGCGACGCGTTGCCCGAGGCGGTGCGCGAGCGGATCGCTTCGGAAGCGGCGAAGGCGGCGGTTTCAACGCCGGCGAGTCAGAAGAAGGGCGAACCGGCCCCGCGCCTAGCCGAATCCGATACCGCAAAGGTCGAAGAGGTCGCCGTCACGACCGATGCGGAACTGAACGTCTTCGCACGCCGGCTGCTGGCTCTGGAGCCGAAGCAGCGCGAAGCCGTGCAAGCCGGTCGGCTCAAGTTCCGCCTGAAGCGCGCGCGGAAATCGACGGAGAACGAAGGCGCCGCGCGCGGCGGCAGCGAGCGGATCGACAAGGGCATCGTCACCGAGAAGAAAGTCATGGCCGCGGCCAAGGCCGGCAAAAAGCTGGTCGTCGGCAAGGGCGTCGTGTTGACGCCGCTGGCGCGCGACAAGGCGCGCCAGCTGGGTGTGCAGATCGAGAGGGAATGACCATGCAGCGCGCAATCGTCATCGGCAACGTGTGGTCCACCAAGCGCCTGAAGGAGATCCCCAGCGGCGCCCTGCTGGAAATCGAGATCGAGGACGGCAAGGGCACCCGGCTCGTCGCCTTCGACGTGCTCGGTTGCGGCATCGGCGAACGTGTGCTGGTCGCAACCGGCTCGGTCGCCGCCGCCTGGTTCCCCGGCAAGGCGCCCCCCATCGACGCCCTCATCATCGGCTCGATCGACGAGGACTCGGCGAAGAAGATCGACAAGAGCAAGAAGTGACGTGAGTTGAAGGAAACGAGGAGAAAGCAATGTCCAACGCCATCGGAATGATCGAAACCAAGGGCTATGTGGCGGCACTCGCCGCCGCCGATGCCATGGTGAAGGCCGCCAATGTCACCATCGTCGGGCGCGAGCAGGTTGGCGACGGACTGGTCGCCGTCATCATCAACGGCGACGTCGGCGCGGTGAAGGCGGCGACCGAGGCCGGCGCGGAGGCTGCGACCTCCATCGGCGAGCTGGTATCGGTGCACGTCATCCCGCGCCCGCACGCCGATCTGGCGAAGCACTTCACGTCGGTCTCGAAGTAGCGCGCATCGCAAGCCGGGCGCGCTGCACTGCCGGCCCGACCGGCGGCATACGCGTTCATTCCGGATGGCGCTGCCATGACCGAGCTTCGCGTCTATCTGCTGGTCGAAGACCTGCAACCGCAGTTCGCGGCCTATATGGGCACGCCCATCCGCGCGCGCGGCTATCCGCCGCTCGAAGGCAGCAACTCGCTCATCATAGAAGTGGCGCCCGGCCTGGCCATCGAGCGCGTCATCGACCTGGCGCTGAAATCGGTGCCGTCGGTCGAGCCGGGCATCCTGTTCGTCGAGCGGCAGTTCGGCGTGTTGGAGCTGCACAGCTACGACCTCGGCGAGTTGAAGCGCGCGGGCGAGGCCGTGCTGAAAGGCATCGGCTGCAAGGCCAGCGATCAGCTGAAGCCGCGCATCCTGTTCTCCGACATCATCGAGGACGTCACGGATCAGCACGCGGTCATCATCAACCGCAACCGCCAGGCCTCCATGATCATGCCGGGGGAGACGCTGCTGGTTGTGGAGATGGTGCCGGCCCTGTTTGCCGCGGTCGCCGCCAACGAGGCCGAGAAGGCGGCGCGCGAGAACACGCTGGTGGACGTGCAGATGATCGGCGCCGCCGGCCGACTCTATATCTCCGGAAAAACGCGCGGCGTGACCACGGCTAAGGAACGCATCACGAAGGTGCTGGAAGCCGTGGAAGGCCGATCGCAGTAGCCGTTCCGCCAGCGATCCCCTACACTCCCTGTCGCCATGCAATGCTCACGGGGGATGCATGTATAAGGTCGATCCGGATGCCCTGCACTTGGCCCAGGAATTCAAGGCCAAGCCGATCGGCAAGCATAGCGCGGAACTGCAGAAAGTTCTGAACCTGTTCCGCGGCGAGGCCCAGAAGGACAAGCATGTGCTGGTCTGCACCGAGCCGCACAGGCGCTGGCTGCTGGGACAGTTGACCGACGTGCGCGGCGAACCGGTAAGGATGACGAATCACGTATTCGACAAACTCGAAGACGCCGAGTGGCACGTCTTCAAGCTGCGCTGGAAGAAATATACCGGTCGAGATTTGCCGGATTAGAGCAGGCCGGCTGCGCCGCGTTCCAGGCGGTGGCGGCGATAGCGCACGGGCGACATCCCCGTCCACTGGCGAAAAGCGCGGCTGAAGGCGCTGAGCTCCGAATATCCCAGCAGGAACGCGACCTCGGTGAGCGCGATATGCGGCTCCGCCACGTAGCGCAGGGCCAGTTCACGCCGCGCCCCGCGCACGAGATCGTGGAAACTGACGCTGAGATCGCGCAGCCGGCGATGGAGCGTCCAGCTGCTCATGCCGAGCTCGGCCGCGATCTTCTTGATGCTGGGATCGCCGGTGCTGAAATGCAGCTCGATCTTCTGCCGGACCACGCCGACGAGATCGTCGCTGCAGACGCGGCGCTGGCGCCCGCGCATGAACGGTTCGAGGAGCGAGAACAGATAGGAGTCGGGCTCCGGCATGGGCGCATCGAGATCGCGCTGGCGGAACACGATCGAGTTCGTCGGCTGGGCGAAGAACACGGGCGCGCCGAACAAGGTTTCATGTTCGCGACCTTCCAGCGGGCGCGGATGCTCGAAGTGGATTTCGAGCGGCGTCCACTGCCTGCCGTGGCAGTGATAGAAAATGTTGCAGAACATGCCAAGCGACAGCTCGGCATCCTGGCGGCGGCGGCTGATGCGGCCGTCCGTAATCTGGTAGTCGAGATAGAGCAGGTCGCGCTCCTGGCGGAGGGCCATGGTCGTGTTCTGCTGGTGCGCCGGCATGTAGTCGACCAACGCCCGCAAGCCAGCGGCCATGGTCGGCGAATTGATGGCCATATAGCCGAGCGGTCCGAGCTGGCGCGGCCTGAAGCCGTGACCGAAGCGCAGGCCGAAATTATCGCAGCGGGTCTGGCGGGCGGCCTCCTCGAACAGCCGGCAATATTGCGCCAGGCTAAGCTCGTTGAACGGGCTGCTCAGGAGCCCGATGTCGATCCGCACTTCGCCGAAGATGCGGTCGACGTCGCCGCCAAGCGCATCGATCATGGGGATGATGCCGTCGGCTGCGGCGGCCAAGACCTGCGGCCCCTGGCCCTGCGAATGCGCGGCAGCGATCGTTGCGTCCATCGGACATTGTCTCCCATCGCCCACGATTCCGCTTGTGCCGTCGATGTTGTGGGGGCGCGACCTGGACAGGTAGTATCCGCCGAAAGCAACGATAGGTGCAAGGGCACCACGCCAATTCAGGTTCGAGAGATGAGGAAGCCATGACCGTATCCCGATCCCGTGTAAGCTGGCCGGCGACGCGCGAAGCGGCAATCGTGCCGGCCCGCGCGGCGCTCCTGGTCGTGGACATGCAGAACTTCTGCGCCCAGCGCGGCGAAGGCTCTCTCGCCAAGCCGGACCCGGATTATGCCTACTATCTCGAGCGGATCGAGAGCACGGTGGTTCCCAACCTGCAGCGGCTGATCTGGGCGTTCCGCGAAGGCGGCATCGAGGTCATGTACACGGTGATCGAGAGCCTCACGCAGGACGGCCGCGATCGCAGCCTCGATCACAAGCATTCGAATATCCATGTGCCCCGGGGATCGCGGCTCGGGCGGGTGATCGACGCGCTGGCGCCGGCCGAGGACGACATCGTCCTGCCGAAGAGCGCGTCCGGCGTGTTCAACGCCACCAACATCGAATACGTGCTGCGCAACCTCGGCGTCGAATATCTGGTGATCGCCGGCGTCTATACGAACCAGTGCGTGGAGTCGGCGGTGCGCGACGCCGCCGACCGCGGCTTCATGGTGACGCTGGTCGAGGATTGCTGCGCGACCAAGACGAAGGCCTGGCACATGGCGGCACTCGACACGCTCAAGGGCTATGGGCGCATTCGCTCGGCTGACCAAGTCATTGCCGAGTTGAGCCAGCAACGCGCAGCGGCGCAGTAGGCGCGGCCGACCGGCCTCGCTACAGCGCCGGGGCGGCCGCCTCGGCGGCGATCTCCGAGCGGCTCTTCTTGATGCTGGCGCTCTTCAACTGGCCGCAGGCGGCCATGATGTCCTGGCCGCGCGGCTTGCGGATGGGTGAGGAATAGCCGGCATCGAAGACGACGTCGCTGAAGCGCTTGATGGCGGCGTCATCAGAGCATTCGAACGGCGCGCCGGGCCAAGGATTGAAGGGGATCAGGTTGACCTTGGCTGGGATGCCCTTGAGCAGCCGCACCAGCTCGCGCGCCTCCGCCGGCGAATCGTTGACATCCTTGAGCATGATGTACTCGAAGGTGATGCGGCGCGCATTGGTGAGGCCGGGATAGTTGCGGCAGGCGTCCAGCAACGTGGCGAGCGGGTATTTGCGGTTGATCGGCACGATCTGGTCGCGCAGCTCGTCGTTCACCGCATGCAGCGAGATCGCCAGATTGACGTTCAACTCGCGGCCGCAGCGCTCGATCATCGGCGCGACGCCGGCCGTCGAGAGCGTGATGCGCCGCTTGGAAATGGAGATACCCTCGCCGTCCATGACGATCTTCATCGCCTGCGCCACGTTGTCGTAGTTGTAGAGCGGCTCGCCCATGCCCATCAGGACGATGTTGGAGAGCAGCCGGCCATCCTGGGGCGACGGCCATTCGCCCAGCTGATCGCGCGCCGTCATGACCTGGCCGACGATCTCCGCCGCCGACAGGTTGCGCACCAGCCGCTGCGTGCCCGTGTGGCAGAACGTGCAAGTCAGCGTGCAGCCGACCTGGGAGGAGACGCAGAGCGTGCCGCGGTCCTCCTCCGGGATATGCACGGTCTCGACTTCCTGGCCGTCGCCGAAGCGCAGCAGCCATTTGCGCGTGCCGTCGACCGAATGCTGCGCGGTCGCAATGGTCGGCCGCTCGATCACGAACTGCTCGGCGAGGCGGGCACGGAAATCCTTGGCCAGCGAAGTCATGGCCGCGAAATCGGTGGCGCCGCGATGGTAGATCCAGTGCCAGAGCTGGCGGGCGCGGAACGCCGGCGCGCCGATGGCCGCCATCTCAGCGGCAAGCGCCTGGCGATCGAGGCCGATCAGGTTGCGCCGGGCTTCCATCGAAGCGACAGGCGGCGCGAGGTGCAGGGCGTGACTGGTCGTGCTCATGGGGAACGTGACTCCGTGGTCACGTATATAGTCGGGCGGGCCGCGGCAATCTACGACGTCGGCTTGGCGCAGGCCACGCCGATGGCGTCATAGGCCTTGCTGAAGCCTTTGAGCGAGTAGGTGTCGATGGTCTCGGTGCCGTGGGATGACGTGCCGTGCACCACCATGTCTGTTCCCTTCTTCAGGGCCTCCACGATCTTCGGATCGTCTTCGTCGGTGGCCCAGGCCATCCCCTCCTGAGTGAAGAGCGTGAACTTCTGGTCGCCGACCTCCAGGATAGCGTCGCTGTCCTCCTTGTAGGTGTAGCCGGCGATGATGGTGAAGACGTTGAGCTTCTTGTCCACCGGCCGGTGGGTCACCAGCGCATAGACCTGGCCGCGCGAGGTATAGTCGCCTTGCTTCTTCGCCGGCTCGGTGAAGACGTAGCAGACGGGCTTGCCGTTCTCCTCATAGGTCAGGGCTTGCCAGTCGCCATAGCTGCCGATCGGCTTCGGCGTCTGGGCCGAGGCCGGTGCTATTAGCGCCATTTGGATCACCCACACCGCAGCTATCGCGATGCTTGTCGTTCGGCGGAGCATGGCGGCGACTCTACCTGCTGGGGTCCGGTTCGCCAACACGGAAACGCCGGCGAATTGCCAGTAAATGCCTGGATTACAATAAAATTCGCCGCAATTTCAAACTTCGGTTCGCAGGCCAAGCCGGGGCGACGCGGCCGGTTTCAACGATGCGTTAACGACGATTCGAAAGGGGTTGAGCCACTCATGCTTTTGGCGCATTGCTGATATGCGAAATTCGGCACTCTACTCGCCCATCCGCGCTGCGCCGCGCGCACGGGCCGCCTGACGACGACGCTCCTTCGACTGCCAGAGCGGTTCGCCATGGGCATGGGCCGCCGCCGGCCGGCTGGTGCCGCCGACGCGCACCGGCCGTTCGGCGAAGCGTCCGAGACAGACCATGCGATCATACATCACGAGCGCGCCGGCGACCGCGAGGTTGACGCAGAAGCGCGTGGGAATACGGACGACGAATTCGCAGCGCTCCTGGAGCGACGGCGACAGGCTGGAGCGCTCCGCCCCCAGCACGTAGGCGGCCTGGGGCGGGTGGCGGAAGCTCGGCATGTCGATCGCGTCGGGCAACAGCTCCACGCCGACGAGCCGGCAGCCGCGCGGCAGCTGAAAGCTGGCGAGGTCCGGATACTCGTGCAGCGGCAGGTTGGCCATGGCGGACGAGGTGTCCGCATTCTCGATCTGCCGGCGATGGACGACGCCGCCGATGGTGAACAGGAAACTGGCGCCGAAGGCATGGGCGGTGCGCAGCAGGCTGCCGAGGTTCATCGGCTTGCTCACGCCTTCGATACCGATGCCGAAATAGCCGCGCATGGTCGGACCCTCGCCGGCCAGGGTTGCATGGCCGCAGCGACCAAGGCAAGGTGCGCGCTTCTTTCGCCTGTGGTCGCAAGATCAGATGCCGCACGAACACGCGCACAGCGCTCTCACCGCCACGGCTGGGGCGACCGCGGGACCGATGATCATCGAGGTCACCCGCGGCGACATGGTCGAGAGCCGCCACCGCGCCGATGTCGCCATTGTCGATGCCGACGGCAAGGTCGTGCGCGCCTGGGGCGACATCGAGTCGCCGGTCTATGGCCGCTCGGCCATAAAGCCGCTGCAGGCGCTGCCGCTGATCGAGAGCGGCGCTGCCGATCGCTTCGGCGTCAGCGTGGCGGAGATCGCGCTCGCCTGCGCCTCCCACAACGGCGAGCCGCGCCATGTCGAGCTGGTGACGGCCTGGCTCGCGCGCATCGGCTGCGGCGCCGCCGATCTCGAATGCGGCAGCCACGCGCCGCTTCAGGAATCAAGTGTGGAAGCGCTGATCCGGGCCGGCCGCAAGCCGGACGCCACCTACAACAACTGTTCCGGCAAGCATACGGGCTTTCTCTCCACGGCCCGTCATGTCGGCGAGCCGACCAGCGGCTACATCCGCTATGAGCACCCGGTGCAGCAGAGAATCCTCGGCGTGCTCGAACAGATGACAGGCCTGCGCCTCGGCGCCGCGCCGCGCGGGATCGATGGCTGCGGCATCCCCGTCATCGGCATACCCCTCGGCAACATGGCGTTGGCCATGGCCCGGCTCGCCGATCCCGACGATCATGTCCCGCCGGTGCGGGCCGCGGCGGCCAAGCGCATCCTGGCCGCGATGGCGGCCGAGCCGTTCCTCGTCGCCGGCACCGGGCGGTTCTGCACCAAGGTGATGGAGGTCGTCGGCACCAAGGTGGTCCTGAAGACGGGCGCCGAGGGCGTCTACACCGCGGCCTTGCCGACACTGGGCCTAGGCGTCGCACTCAAGGTCGAGGACGGGGCGGGTCGCGCGGCCGAGGTGGCGATGGGCCGCGTACTGCATGAGCTCAAGCTGCTCAGCGCCGACGAGGAGAAGGCATTGGCCGACGCGCTGACGCCGCCGATCCGCAACCGCGTCGGGCGCGAGACGGGGCGCATCCGTCCGGCCGCCGCCGGCGCCGCCTGATCGATCCCACCATGCGGGCCCTGCTGTGCACTGAGTTCGGCGGGTTCGATCGATTGACAGTAGGCGACACGCCGGCGCCGGGCCCGCCAGCCGCCGGCGAGGTGCTGATCGAGGTCGGCGCCGCCGGCATCAACTTCGCCGACTTGCTGATGATCAGCGGGCAATATCAGGAGAAGCCGGCACTGCCCTTTACGCCCGGCCTGGAGATTGCGGGGATCGTGCGCAGCTGCGGCGCCGGGGTCACGCGCGTGAAGCCGGGCGACCGCGTGGCCGCCGCGCTCGACCGCGGCGGCTTCGCGGAGCAGGCGATCGCGCGGGAAGCGGACGTGTTTCCCATTCCGGCGGCCATGGATGTCGCGACGGCAGCCGGCTTCGTCATCGCCTACGGCACCGCGCATGGCGCGCTGCGCTGGCGCGCCGATCTTAGGGCCGGCGAAGTCCTGCTGGTTCATGGTGCGGCCGGCGGGGTCGGCCTCACCGCCGTCGAGATGGGCAAGGCGCTGGGGGCCACGGTCATCGCCACGGCCGGCGAGCGCGACAAGCTCGCGGTCGCCAAGGCCCACGGCGCCGATCACCTGATCGACTATCGCAACGAGAACATCCGCGACCGCGTGAAGGAGATCTGCAACGGCGGCGGCGCCGATGTGGTATTCGATCCAGTCGGCGGCGCGGCCTTCGAGGCGTCCTTGCGCTGCGTCAATTGGGGCGCGCGACTGATCGTGGTCGGCTTCGCCAGCGGACAGGTGCCGCAAGTGCCAGCCAACATCCTGCTGGTGAAGAACATCGCGGCCATCGGATTCTACTGGGGCTCCTATCGCCAGCGCCAGCCGGCGCTGGTGGCGGCGCAGTTCCGCGAGTTGTTCGACTGGTGGCAGGATGGGCGCCTGAAGCCGCTCGTCTCCCACCGCTTCGATCTCGCGGAGGCGCCGGCGGCACTGGCATTGCTGCGCGAGCGCAAATCGACCGGCAAGGTCGTGCTGACCCTACACGATCGCGATCCATGACCGAGCGCGTCCGCGCCCAATACGAAGCCTATCCCTATCCGCCGCGCGATCCGCGCGACGAGGCCAAGCGGCTGATCGAAGGCTCGCCCAGCCATCTCCTGGAAATCAATCACTACGTCTTCGCCGGCCGCCGCGATTTCAGGGAGCCGTTTCGCGCACTCGTCGCCGGCGGCGGCACCGGCGACGGCACGATCATGCTGGCCCAGCACCTGGCCGACCGCGGCTGTCCGGCGGAGATCGTCTATCTCGACGTCTCCAGCGCGGCGCGCGCGATCGCCGAGGCGAGAGCCCGCCAACGCAACCTGACGAACATCCGCTTCGTGACATCATCGCTGCTCGAACTGCAGAATCTCGCGCTCGGCCAATTCGACTACATCGACTGCTGCGGCGTGTTGCACCATTTGCCCGACCCCGCCGCCGGCCTCGCAATCCTGGCGGCAGCATTGAAGGATGACGGCGGCATCGGTCTGATGGTGTATGGCGCCCTTGGCCGCATCGGCGTCTATCACTTGCAAGCGATTCTGCGCCAGCTTGCCGCCGATGAATCGGATACCGCCAGGCTCGACCTCGCGCGCCGTCTCCTGAAGCAGCTGCCGACCACCAACTGGTTCGCGCGCAATCCGTTCATGCGCGATCACCTCAATGTCGGCGATGCCGGTGTCTACGATCTGCTGCTGCATAGCCAGGACCGCGCCTACACCGTACCGGACCTGGTCGCACTCGTCGGCACCGCGGGTCTTGCGATCACCGGCCTCATCGAACCCTGGCGCTACGAGCCCGCGAGCTACCTGAGCGACGGCGCGCTGCTCAAGCGCATCGCTTCGCTCGATCGGCTCGAGCGCGCCGCGATGGCCGAGTCGTTGGTCGGCAATCTGAAGGTCCATATCTGCTATGCCGTGAAGGCCGACCGCGCGGCGACGGCTGTCGCGCAGCCCCACGATCCCGCGATGATTCCCGTCCTACGCGAAGCCAGCGGCAGCGAGTCGGCCAAGGACCTCAAGCCCGGCGGCGCACTGACCGCGCGTGCCGAAGGAGTGGAAGCACGCTTCGCCCTGCCGCGCCGCGCCGGCCCGATCCTGGCGCGCATCGACGGCCGCCGCTCTCTCGCTGACATTCACGCCGATCTTGCCGCCGGCGAAGGCGCGCGCTTCGAGTGGACCGCATTCAAGGAGGAGTTCGATCGGCTCTACGGAGTTTTCAATGCCGTGAACAAGATGTTTCTTTCGCGTGACAACAACCGATAGTGCGGTATGCGCCTTGAGTGCAGGCGGATCCGACCTTATGTTGAAGATGCAGTCGGCCGTAAACCCCTCGAGGTCATTCATGGGCAGTGCACCGATTCTGTTTCTGAAGCGCTGGCTGAAGGATCCGCTCATGATCGGCGCCATCGCGCCCAGCAGCCGCGAACTGGCGGCGGCCATGGCGCGGCTCGTTCCCGCGGACTCGCAAGACCCGGTCATCGAGCTCGGCGGCGGCACCGGCGTCATAACCCAAGCGCTGCTCGAAGCCGGCATCGCCCCGACCCGCCTCATCGTCGTGGAGCGCGATGAAGCCCTCCACGACCTTCTGGTGAAGCGCTTTCCCGAGGTGAGGATTCTGCTGGGCAATGCCGCCGATCTCGCGGGCTTGCTGCGTCCGCTCGGGATAACCCGGGCCTGTGCCGTGGTGTCGGGCCTGCCGCTGCTGGCGATGCGCGATTCCGTGCGCGACCGCATCGTCGAGGAGAGCTTCGCGCTGCTCGATCCGGGCGCGCCGTTCATCCAATTCACCTACGGTCTGGCGTCGCCAATCCCCCGCCGCAAGCTGGGCGTGCAGGGCGAGGTGAAGAGCCGCGTACTCAACAATCTGCCGCCGGCGAGCGTGTGGCTCTACCACCGCCCGACGGCGACGGCCGCCTAGTCGCGATCCTGCCTTAGGAAATAGATCAGGTCGAGCGGCGGCGGCGCCACTGGCGTGCCCGAGAGCATGCCGTGCACCTGGCCGAGGTGGTGGGTCTGGTGATTGAAGAAATGCGCCAGCACCCACTCCAGCGGCGTCTCCTGGGACTCTCCGGCCATGTTG
>JBGPEQ010000015.1:0-18321 GCA_041482855.1 Dongiaceae bacterium
GAGCGGCGCTCGCCCTTGTTGCCACAAGCGCCGTCGCCGGAGTCCGGTACGAACGCGGGCGAGCGCCGCTCGCCCCTACGGCGGATGGCTCGAGACACGCTCAATTCAACCAGTCAAAATCACTGTGCAGAGGTACTAGCCGCCCGGGCATTCCTGCTCGAGGGCGGCGGATTGCTGCTGCTGCTGCCGGTCGATGATGTCGAGGTCGACGGCGAACGACTCGAAGGCCGCGGCGTGACGCCGACGATAGAGGTCCCGTTCGACATTCCCTATGCGGCCAGCGCCGACCCTCTGCTCGAGCGCGCGATCGATGAGTTGGCGCGCGCAGCCGGCGGGCGATCAGCGCACCGCGCGCAGGCGCGCACGGCCGCCCGCCGGGTGGGCGCGTTCCCAGTCGACCATGTAATCGCGCGTCTGCGGCACGGCGTCCGCCTGCTTGGCCAGCTGCATCTGGAAGACCATCTGGCTGCCGTAGCGAAAGCCGAGCTCGCTTCCGGTCAGATAGAAATCCCACATCCGGCAGAAACGCTCGTCGTAGAGCGCCCGCACCTTGTCGCGGTTGGCGGTAAAGCGCTGGCGCCAGGCGCGCAGGGTCTCGGCGTAGTGCAGGCGGAGTATTTCGATGTCGGTGACCCACAATCCGACGGCCTGAACGGCCTCCATCACCTCGGACAGCGCCGGCGTGTAGCCGCCGGGGAAAATATACTTCTGCAGCCACGGATTGGTGCCGCCCGGCGGATCCATGGCGCCGATCGAATGCAGCAGGGCGACGCCGTCGTCCGCCAACAGGTCCTTCAGCTTCTGGAAGAACTCGCGGTAGTGCGGCACGCCGACATGCTCGAACATGCCGACGGAGACGATGCGGTCGTAGCGGCCGGACTCTTCCCGGTAGTCGCGCAGATGGAAGCGCACGCGTTCGGCCAGGCCGGCGTCGGCCGCGCGCGCCTGGCTCACCTTGTGCTGCTCGGCGCTGAGCGTGACGCCGGTGACGTCGGCCCCGGCCTCCTGGGCCAGGTAGAGCCCGAGCCCGCCCCAGCCCGAGCCGATGTCGAGCACGCGGAGCCGCTGGCGATCGAGCATCAGCTTGCTGGCGATGTGGCGTTTCTTGTTCTCCTGCGCGGTCTCCAGGCTGTCGGACTCGGCGGAGAAATAGGCGCAGGAATACTGCCGGTCGCGGTCGAGAAAGAGATCGTAGAGCTGGTCCGACAGATCGTAGTGATGGGCGACGTTGCGGCGGGCGCGGCCGACCGGATTGTACTGCTTCAGCCGACGGGCGACCGTGTTGACCAGCACGTACCAGGCGCTGCGCTGCAGGTGCGCATAGTTGCGCGCGGCGATCTCCAGGAAGTCGTAGAGCGTGCCCTCCTCGACCGTCAGCAGTCCATCCATATAGGCCTCGCCGACGGACAGGGCGGGATTGAACGCCAGGGTGTAGTCAAGGCGGCGACGGGCGACGCGGATTGTGCAGCGCGGCGGCTTGCCGTCGCCGAATTCGTGCGTGCGGCCGGCGCCGTCGATGAGGCGAAGATGGCCCGACCGGATGATGGATTTGAGGACGGCGGCAAACAGCATGCTGCGATGGACTCCGCTCTCGGCGCACGGCAGCGGCACGATAGCGGGGTCGGCCAGCGTTGGCCAGCTAGACCGAGTACAACCAGACCGAGTACAACACCCTCGCGCTAGCGCTCTTCCGCAGGCGGGAGAGGGGACGGGGTCGAGTTGCTGCGGCTAGCCGCTGGTGGCGGCCAGGCGCAGGTTGCCGCGGAGGACGCGCTCGCGCGGGAGGCTGACGACGACCGCCGTTCCCGAACCGACGTTGCTGGAGATGGTCAGCGTTCCGTCGTGCAGCTCCACCATGGCCTTGGCCAGGGGGATGCCGAGGCCGGTGCCCTCGTAGCGGCGCGACCAGGCGTTGTCGATCTGTCCGAAGGCCGAAAACACCTTGGGCATGTCTTCGGCCGCGATGCCGATGCCGGTGTCGACCACGCGGATGAGGACATTGCCTTCGTCGTCGCGCCCCAGGGAGATCTGCACTTCGCCGCCCATGGGCGTGAACTTGATGGCGTTCGACACCAGATTCATGAGCACCTGGCGCAGCTTGCGCTCGTCGGCGCGCAGGCGGATGGCCTGCTCCGCGCCCTCGCGATGGAGCGATACGCCGGCAACCTCGGCGCGCGGCGTCTGCTGGCGGATGACGTTCGAGATCATCTGGCTGAGATCGACCTCGCTCTCCGTGAGCCGCAGCTTGCCGCTCTCGGATTTCGAGTATTCGAGGATGTCGCTGATCAGATTGAGCAGATGGGCGCCGCTTTCGTTGATGTCCTTGGCGTACTCGCGATAGCGTTCCTGGCCGAGCGGCCCCAGCAGCTCGCGCTTGAGCACTTCCGAGAAGCCGATGATGGCGTTGAGCGGCGTGCGCAGCTCGTGGCTCATGGTCGCCAGGAACTCCGTCTTGGCGCGGCTGGCGCCCTCGGCCTTCTCCATGGCCTCATGGAGCGCGCGCGTGGTGCGGCCGAAGCGCAGCAGGAAGCGGGCGCGGTGGTTGAACAGCGGCCAGTTGATCGGCTTGGTGATGAAGTCGGTGGCGCCGGCCTGATAGGCGCGGTCGATCGAAGACACGTCGTCCAGGCCGGTGACCATGAGCACGGGCACGTGGGCGCCGTGCGGGCGCTTGCGCGTTTCGACGCAGGCGGCGAAGCCGTCGACGCGCGGCATCATGGCGTCCAGGAACATCAGCTCCGGATGCAGGCGGTCGAGCAGGTCGAGCGCCTCCAGGCCGTCGCCGGCCTCCTGGACCGTGAAGCCGGCCGCCTCCAGCGACTCGCGCATCAGCAGCCGATGCACGACATCGTCATCGGCGACGAGAACGAGGGCGGAATCGCCCGCCTTCTCGTTGGCAACGGTCATGCGGTCTGTCGGCATATTTCCTTCTCCTCGCGCAGCGTCTCGCGCAGCGCACTGCTAACCTTCTGGAATTCCGTTTCGATGCGGACGAGGCGGCTGTCGGCTTCGACCAGGTCGTTCTGGCGGGCCCGCCCTTCCATGTCCCCAATATGCTGCGCCAGCTGCTTGGCGCCCAGGCTGGCGCTGCTGGATTTCAGGCTATGGGCAATCCTCCACACGGCCGAGGCGTCGCCGCCGGCGATGGCGCGGCGCATTTCATCGAGCACGGTGGGCGCGTTCTCGAGATACATGCCGACGGCGCGCTCGAGCACCGAGGGGCCGTCGCCGCGACGCAGGCTCTTGAGATAGTCGATCGTGGTCTTGTCGAGAGCATCGCCGATTTCGACCGGCGGCTCGCCGGAGACGGCCGCCGCAGCGGTGTCGGCGATGGCCACCGGTTCCGGCGCCGCCGCCGTCATCGCGTTCTCCGGTTCGGCCGCCGTTGCCGCCTTCGCGTCCTGCGGCTCGGCCGCCGCTGCGGGCGACTCCGGGGGCGTTGCCGGCGTTTCCGGCAGAGTACTGGCGCCATTGGGCATCGGTTCAACCCCATTCGCTGTGACGTCGGCCGGCGGCGGATCGGCCGCGGCGATCGGCGGTTCGGCTTCCACTCCAGTATCGGACGTCGGTTCCGTCGGCACCGCCCGCCGGCCGACCCAGCGATCGAGGGCGACGCGCAATTCGTCGAGCGTCAGCGGCTTGGTCAGATAGTCGTCCATCCCGGCCGCGATGCAGCGCTCGTAGTCTTCGCCGCGCGCGTTCGCCGTCAGCGCAAGGATCGGCGTGCGCGGCCGACCTTCGGTCGCCTCGCGCACGCGGATGATCTTGGCGGCCTCGATGCCGTCCATGTTCGGCATGTGGCAATCCATGAGGATCACGTCGTAGCGCGTCGCCTCCCAGCCCGCGATGGCCTGCTGGCCGTCGTCCGCCGAATCGACCTGGCAGCCCAGTTGCCGCAGCGCCTCGCTCGCCACCTCGCGGTTCACCGGGTTATCCTCGGCGATCAGGATGCGCGCGCTAAACGACTGGGCTTGCGGTGTCGCCGGCGCCGCGCTCTCCACGGCCGCCGACTTGGCGTGGATGGTGGTGGACAGGCAGTCGTAGAGGGCCGACTGACGCACCGGCTTCAGCAGCCGCTCGACGTCGCCGAACGGGTCTTCCGCTCCCTCATCGGCGGTGGCGAGTCTCGATTCGAGCAAGATGATCCGGGTCTGCGTGATCGCCGCGTCGTTGCAAATCTCCTTGATCAGCCAGGCGACATCGTGAAGCCCGGTGGGATCGATGAACGCGACGTCGAAGCGGCGGCCGACCCGGCCGGCCAGCTGCAGCAGCGACAGCGCCTCATCCTCGCCGTCGATGCCCCGGCTGGAGATGCCGAGGGATGCCAGCTGCGCGCTGAAGGCCTCGCGGCTGCTACTGGTGCCGTCGACGACGAGCGCGCGGATGCCGCTCAGCAGCTGGCGCTTTGGATCCTCGGCCTCCTCGCTGGTGATGCCGAGCTGGACGGTGAACCAGAAGGTCGAGCCTTCGCCGGCCTTGCTGTCGACGCCAATCTCGCCGCCCATCATCGTCGTCAGCTGCTTGGCGATGGCGAGGCCGAGGCCGGTGCCGCCATAGCGGCGCGTGGTCGACTGGTCGGCCTGGGCGAAGGATTCGAAGATCTTGCGCTGCGATTCCGGCGGCACGCCGATGCCTGTGTCACGCACCTCGACCCGCAGGAGCATCGAATCCGTGCCGATCTCGTCGGGACGGATATGAACCATGACCTCGCCGTGCTCGGTGAACTTGATGGCGTTGCCGACCAGGTTTGTCAGCACCTGGCGCAGGCGGCCGGCATCGCCGGTGAGGCGGCGCGGCAGGTGCGGCGCGACGTGCGAGCCGAAGCGCAGGCCCTTTTTCTCGGCCATCTCGTTGAAAAGGTCTTGCACCTCCTCGACGATGTTGCGGGCATCGAAGGCCACCATCTCCAGCTCGATCTTGCCGGCCTCGATCTTCGAGAAATCCAGGATGTTGTTGATGATGCTGAGCAGCGTCTTGGCCGAGCCGTGGATGATCTGCCCGAAACGGCGCTGGCGCTCGCTGAGATCGGTGTTCAGCAGCACCTCGGTCGTGCCGAGCACGCCATTGAGAGGCGTGCGGACCTCGTGGCTGACGGTGGCCAGGAACTCCGACTTCGCCTTGTTGGCGGCCTCGGCCTTGGTCTTGGCGTCTTCCAGCTCGCTGACCGCCTGCCACAGGCTGGCGTTGGTCTGCACCAGCTCCTGGGTGCGGGTCTGGACCTGTTGCTCGAGCTCGTTGCGATGGGCGCGCAGCTTCTTGTCGCGCAGCTCGATCTGCTCGAGCATGGCGTTGAAGCTGTCGATCAGCTGGCCGACCTCGTCGTCCCCGGACTTCTTGACGCGCTGCGAATACTGCTTCTCGGTCTCGATCGCCCGCATGGCGACGCTCAGGTTCGACAGCGGCCTCGAAATCGCCCGACCGAAGAGGACGGAAACCAAGAGCGCCACGAGAATGGCCGATCCGAGCACGCCGAGGCCGATCCAGACGTATTCCTGGATGCGGGCGTAGAGGCGGCTGAGGTCGGACACGACATAGAGCGTGCCGATCTCGTCGCCGTCGAGAACGATGGCGACGCGCGCATACATGTCCTGCTCGCCCGTGCGCAGCTCCTGCGGCGCCGTGGCATGGCGCATCAAGTCGGCGGCGACATCCTGCTCGAGCGGCCCACCGGTGCGCGTGAACGACGCCATCACGCTGGAATCTTTCTTGGACCAGATGAAAGCGTACTTGACCTGCAGGGTCGTCGACAGCGTGCGCAGGCTCTCGGCCGCGGCATCGCGGTCGTCGAAGGCCACGGCGGCCGTGCTGTTGCCGCCCACCACCCGGGCGAGCGTGGTCAATTGGTCGAGCTGGTCGCCGCGCAGATTGAGGTAGTCCTTGGTCATCACGACCGCCAGCGCCAACACCAGCACGCCGGTGCTGGCGAGGGCGATCATGGCCGTCACTTTGGTCCGGATGGGTATGTTGCGCAGGAAATGCATCATGGTCACGACCCCGAGCACTCGACCTGGCGCTTGGCCAGACTCAGCAGCTTCGAGCTCAGCTTGAGGCCGGATTCCGCGGCCGCCTTGACGTTGATCTCGAAGCCGATGCGGTCATCGCTGCCGCGCATCATCCTGATGATGCCGCAGCTTTCGCCGAAGCCGTCGATGTCGCTCACCGTGAGCGCGTGGATCTCCTTGCTGGTCGAGAGGATCTTCGGCAGGTGCGGCTTCTCGGAAGGCGCCACGTAGACGAGCTGGCAGTCGTCCTTGCTGCGATAGGACGACAAGTATTTGACGACGACCGTGCGGCCGCCGACCGACTTGCCCTGCACGCTGTCGAAGGCCGTGCCGAACTCGTGCTTGCCGACGACGCAGAACGTGATGGGCGCCTTGGGATCGGCGAAGACCGAGTCCGGCCAGGTCGTGAACTTCGCGAAATTGTAGATGAAGGCGACCTTGAGGAGCTGTTCGTTGGCTTCCTGCGCCGGCGCCGCCATCGACGGCGCCGCGATCATCGCCGCGGCGACGGCCATAGACAGCCAACGCCGCCGCCGCCGCACGGACGGAGTCCGGGCGCCCAGCAGTTTGGCGAATATGTCAGCCGCGCGTCGCACCAACATGCCTCAGAACGTCACCGTGATCATGCCGTACACCGACCGCTGAATTTCGGTTGGCGTCGTATCGACCAGCTCCGGCGTGAATTCCAGATGATGGCCGGCAATCAAGTTCTGTCCAACGATCGACAGCTCGACTCCGTCCGTCGGCCGCCAAGCCAGGCGGGTATCGAACGTGAAATAGGCGTCGACGCCGCGCTCCGGCAGCGCCGAGACGTAGCGCGCCCAGATGTCAAAGTCCCAATCGTCAGCGAGATCGAACTGCGACCGCACGGAAACCTGATGATTCGGATTGCGGCCGTCGGTGACCGTGATGAGCGCATCGTTGCTGCTGCCGTCATGGTCGAAATCCATCATCAGGAAGGTGTAGGCACCGTGGAGCTGCCACCACGACGCCGGCCGGATGTCGGTTCCGACCTCGACGCCATAGGTCTGCGCAGCGCCGAGATTGTCGAATTGCGTCGTCACCAGGGCACAAAAAGGCGGCGTCGTGCATGGCGTGAGGACGATGCTCCGTCTCTCCACGGTCGCCAAGTGGTCATAAATATTGTAGAATCCGGCGATATCGAACGAAAAGTTGGGATCCGGATTCGCCCGATATCCCATCTCGAACGCCAACAGGTCCTCCGAGCGCTGATCGGGATTGCCGAGGACCGAAATCTGCACTGGAAACGGCGTCGTGGGCGGCGGCACGACGGAATTGAGAACGAAGCTGTCCTCCGCCTGCGACGGCGTGCGCGTGGCACGGGAGGCCGCGAGCCAGACGGATTGCT
Organism: Dongiaceae bacterium; assembly: GCA_041482855.1. Lineage (GTDB taxonomy): Bacteria > Pseudomonadota > Alphaproteobacteria > Dongiales > Dongiaceae > JBGPEQ01. Next base: position 7,372 of record JBGPEQ010000015.1, read on the forward strand.
GCTGATCCGGAGTCCACAGGAGGCGGGTCGTCGGCTGGACCTCAAAACCGGTAAAGCTGTTGTATTCGAACTTCGACCCGACGGTGAGCCGAAGCGCGTCCTCGACGAGCGTGATGTCGTCCTGAAAGAATGCGCTGACGAGATGATCGGTGCGGTGCTCGTCGGACAATGACACGGTGAAATCGCCGTCGAATTGGCCGACGTTTACGCGATAGCCCATTCCCCAGACGATATCGTTGCGGTCGTCGGCCTGGAAATGATGCTGGAAATCCACGTCGAAGGTATGCTCTTCCAGCGACATCCCGAGTTCGTCGCCCGCGACCAGATCGTAGTAGACCTGGAGTTGCATGTCTGAGCCGTCTTCGAACCGGTGCCGCCAGCGCCCAAGCAGATTGCCGCCGAAGATGTTGTCGTCGGTATTGACGGTATCCGCGACAAGAGGCGACAAAGAAAAGACACCGCCGGTCGTACCGACCACGCCCTTGTAGAAATCGCCCTGAACCGTCACGTCGTCGGGCCCCTCCGGTTCCCAATCGACCCGGAATCCGCTGCGACCGACCTGCCAGTCGTCGGCAGCATCGCCGCCACCGATGAACTCCTGGCTGTCGCGATTGAAGTACTTCGCATAGGCGCGGTAGTAGGTGTCGTCGTTGAATTTGCCGCCGTACCGCGCGGTGCTGAAGCCCCGTTCCTCGGTCCCGCCGCCCGCCACGAGGAGGGAGCCCTGGGTGTCGCGCGCCCGCTTGGTCACGATGTTGATGACGCCGTTGACGGCGTTGGCGCCCCACAGGCTGGCGCCCGGTCCGCGCACGACCTCGATGCGATCGATGTCTTCCAGGACCGTGTCCTGGGCGTCCCAGAGCACGCCCGAGAATAGCGGCGTGTAGATCGAGCGCCCGTCGATCATGACCTGCAGCTTGTTGGCGAAGCGGCCGTTGAAGCCGCGCGCCGAGATCGCCCATTTGTTGGCGTCGATGCGCGCCACCTCCACGCCCGGGACCATGCGCAGGGCCTCCGGGATGCTGGTGACGCCGGAGCGGCGGATATCGTCCTGCGTGATGACGAAAATGGCGGCTGCGCTTTCGGCCACTGTCTGCGGCCGTCGTGCCGTCGAGGTCACCCGCAGGTTCATCAATTCCTCGAGGCTGAGATCGGTAAGATCAGCAGGTGGCAACGCCGCGCACACGCCATTCGGAAACACCGGCAGCAATAGAACCATCGCCAGAATGACACGCGACAATGAGACCAGCGCGGCGGGAAATAGCCCCGCGCGCCCCCGTTTGCGCCATGGGGCTCTGGTCGACATGAGGTCGGACGTCTGCCTCTGGTAAACTCGACCCCGATCTTCGAATGAAAGTGGTTAATATTCCTTCAAGTTGTTGGTTTTTCTCGCTCCGCCCGCAGTTTGCCGAGGTCTGCGCGCGTTCGAGCCAAATTGAAGGCATTTCAAACGGATAGCGCGGGCGCAGGGATTTGGCGCCGAGGTCGTGTAACCGCATGTTCCGCGCTATGTCGAAAGGAGTCACGTCCATGAAGATCAGCTATCGCGTTGTCGCTGCGTTCGGGCTCGGCATGATGCTGCTGCCGGCCGCCGCTTCCGCCGATCAGAGCACGAACTGGGGCACGCACTGGCTCAATGCCCGCCAGGCGCACCAGGATGCCCGCACCGACGCCGGCATCGCCAATGGCTCGCTGACCGACCGCGAGGTCGCCCGCATCGACCGTCACGATCAGCGGCTCGACAACGCGACCGACCGCGCGCTCTCCGACGGCGATCTCAGCCGCGGCGAGTTCGTGCGCTTGAATCGGGGTTACAACCACGAGAGCCGTTTCATTCATCGCCAGAAGCACGACGGCCAGAATCCCTAGTCCGCGCCGGGGCTTGCCGCGCTTTCCCGCACTTTTCCCCCCGCGTGGCAGACCCCGGCGACCGCCGGCGCGCCGGACACGACCGGGCACTCCCCCTCCCCTCGAGTGAAATCCCAGTCGTCCCGGCCGCCGTTCGGCTCTATGCTCTCGGCAACGAATGTCGACCACGGAGTCGAAGGCCATGCGGGGCTATCACGACATCGGCGGCCTGGAGCTCGGCGCCATCGACCGGGCGCAGCATGACTACGCGCTGTGGGAAAAGCGCGTGGATGCCATGCTGGTGCTGCTGAGCAAGAAGGGGCTCATCACGACCGACGAGCTGCGCCTGGGCATCGAGACGCTCGGCGCCGACGCCTATGAGCGGCTGGGCTACTACGAGCGCTGGATCGCCTCGATCACCCGCGCCCTGGTCGGCCGCGGCGTCATAACGACCGACGAGCTGGGGCGCCGCATGGCCGATGTTGGCCGGCGGGCCCAGGAATCCGCATGAGCGCGCGCTTCAAGCCCGGCGATGCCGTGACGGTGCGGCGCGCCTATCCGCCCGGCCATCTGCGGACGCCCCACTACATTCGCGGCAGGCGCGGTGTCATCGAGCGCATCTGCGGCAGCTTCGCCAATCCCGAGGAACTGGCATATGGCCGCGACGGGCTACCCGCCCGTCCGCTCTACCGTGTGCGATTCGCCCAGCGCCAGGTATGGCCCGACTACGCCGGCGCTGCCGGCGATACCGTCGATATCGAGATCTACGAGCACTGGCTGGAGCCGGCCTGAGGAGCCCTCGCATGCATGACGATCATCCCCATTCCCACGGCCATCGCCCCGACCAGGATGGCCCGCTCAGCGATTACCAGCTGATGGAGATCGCGGTGCGGGAACTGCTGATCGAGAAGCGCATTGTGACCGCCGACGAGGTCCGCCGAGCGGTGGAAGCCATGGACGCCCGCAGCCCGGCCCTGGGAGCGCGCGTAGTCGCCCGGGCCTGGACGGACGCCGCCTTCAAAGCACGCCTGCTCGCCGACGGCACGGCTGCCTGCGAGGAACTCGGGATCGAAATGGCGGCAACGAAACTGGTCGTCGTGGAGAGCACGCCAGCGGTCCACAACCTCGTCGTTTGCACGCTCTGCTCCTGCTATCCGCGCATGCTGCTGGGCCTGCCGCCCGATTGGTACAAGAGCCGGGCCTACCGGGCCCGCGCCGTGCGCGAACCGCGGGAGGCGCTGCGCGAGTTCGGAACCGAGATCGCCGACGACGTGACCGTGCGCGTGCACGACTCCACGGCCGACATGCGCTATCTGGTGCTGCCGCTGCGGCCGCCGGACACCGACGGCTGGAGCGAGGACCGGCTCGCGGCATTGGTCACGCGCGACAGCATGATCGGCGTCGCGGTGCCCTCGTCGGTGTAGTCGGCCCGTCGCCCTATTCCAGGCTCGGCACGCTCAGCCATCGGGAAAGTCGTGCTGAGCTTCGCCGGCGCTAGGCAAAGCGGAGCTGCTGGCCAATTCCCTGCTGCGTCGCCTTCGCCAGCATGGCGTGGCCGAGGGCGATATCGGACAGGCTCAGGCCGCGGTGCCAGAACAGGATCGTCTCGTCGTCGCGCTCCCGTCCCGGTTTCCTGCCGACAGCGATCTCGCATAGCTCGGCGTAGAGCGTCGCCTCGCTGAGCTTGCCGGCGTCCACATGGGCGCGCAGCGCGCCGAACTTGCCGGCCCGCGCCTGGCCCCAATCGTCCACCACCATCTTGTCCATGATGTCCGTAAGCGACAGCTCCACAGCGCTCATGGTGCCGTAGGGGATGGCCAGCGCGCCCTTCTTCACCCAGGCCGTCTTGAACAGCGGCTCCGGGCGATCCAGCCGCGAGGCCTCGACCATGATGTCCGCGCCTTCGAGGCAAGCCTGCCAGCTGTCGACGGCGATGACCTTCTTGCCGAGATCCGCCGTCAGCCGCTCGGCGAAGGCGTTGCGGCTCTCTGGCCGGCGTGAGTGGACACGGATCTCCGCGAAGTCGAACTGCCGATCGAGCAGACGGACGTTCCAATAGGCCGTACCGCGGGCGCCGATATGGCCGAGTGTGCGCGCTGTGCGTGGCGCCAGGTACTTGGCGCCGAGCGCGGTGAGCGCGCCCGTGCGCATGTCCGTGATGGCGGTGGCATCGAGGATGGCGACGGGCATGCCGGTGGTGGGGTCGAACAGGTTGAGCAGCGCCATCTCCGACGGCAAGCCGCGCTTGTAGTTCTCCACGAAGTCGCCGACGATCTTGACGCCGGCGAGCTTCAACGGCGCGATGTAGCCGCGCAGCACATTGAAGTGGCCCTTGAAGGCGGGATCGGGCACCAGATGCATGCGCGGTTCGATGACAGTCTCGCCGCGACCCTGGGCCAGGAGGCCCGTCTCCACCGCGTCGAGGATCTCCTGATCCGCCATCGCCAACGCTTCGATGTCGGGGCCGTTGAGCCAGGTGAGATGGATCGGAGTCACGGCGGACTACGCCATCAGCTCCGCCAGCACCGTGCGATAGCGCTTCAGTACGGCCTGCTCGGCAACGTGATGGCCCTCGCTCACGACCCAACGACCGCCGACCATGACGTCGCGGACGGGGTTCTCGTTGCCGGCGAAGACGACTGCATCGAGCAGAACGTCGCCGGTCTTGCCGATCAGCGTCGGCCTCTGCGCGTCGATGACGACGAGATCGGCGCGGGAACCGACGGCCAGCCGGCCGATCGGCCGTCCCAGCGCTTGAGCACCGCCGGCGAGCGCTGCCCGGTAGAGGGAGGCGCCGACAGAGGGCGACTGGTTGCCGCCGGCGGCGAGCACATTGCGGCGGCGATGAAGCAGCCGCTGGCCGTATTCGAGCCAGCGCAACTCCTCGATCGGGCTGACGGAGATATGGCTGTCCGAGCCAATGCCGAAGACGCCGCCGTGGCGCAGGAATTCCGGCGCCTGGAAGAAGCCGTCGCCGAGGTTGCCCTCGGTCGTCGGGCAGAGGCCGACGACCGCGCCGCTGCGCGCCAGGCGCGCGGTCTCGCCTTCGGTCATGTGGGTAGCGTGGACCAGGCACCAGCGCGGGCCCAGCGGCTGATGGTGCAGCAGCCATTCGACCGGCCGCTGGTGCGACCAGGCGCGGCAGTCCTGCACCTCCTTCACCTGTTCGGCGATATGGATGTGGATGGGCGCCTTGTCGTCGAGCGCGTCGAGGCCGGCCACCGCCTCCTTCAGCATCTCCGCCGTGACGGCCCTGAGCGAATGCGGCGCGATGCCGATGCGGACTTGCGGATTGTTGCGATGGCGCTGCAGCAGGCGATTGATCAAACGCAGGAAGCCATCGACGTCATTGAGGAACCGGCGCTGGCCGCTGCCGACCGGCTGGCCGCCGAAGCCGCCGTAGCCGTAGAGCACAGGCAGATGGGTGAGGCCGATGCCCGTCGCCTGTGCGCTGGCGACGATGCGCTCGGACATTTCCGCCAGGTCGGCGTAGGGGCGGCCGGCGGGATCGTGATGCAGGTAGTGGAATTCGCCGACCGCCGTGTAGCCGGCCTTCAGCATCTCGACATAGAGCTGCGCGGCGATCGCCTGCACCTGGTCCGGCATCAGGCGGCCGACGAAGCCGTACATGACCTGCCGCCAGGTCCAGAAGCTGTCGTCGCCGCCGGAGCCGCCCTGCCCCACCTGCTCCGTCAGCCCGGCCATGGCGCGCTGGAAGGCATGGGAGTGCAGGTTCGGCATGCCCGGCAGCACCGGTCCCGCCGCGCGCGGCGCGCTTGCCGATGCGGAGTTTCCGGCGGCGTTCGGCGCGACCCCTGTCAGGTTGCCGTCGGCGGCGATCTCGAACAACACGTCGTGCGCCCAGCCATCGGGCAGCAGCGCGGACTCGGCGAAGAACGTATTCACAGCGATGTCGCAGGAAGCAGTTGACGGGTCAGGGCGGCGACAATAGGACCATAAGGTTGCAGTGACAACCGAGGCATCGCGACCTCCGGCGAAGGCGATCTTGACGGCGCTCGACAGCATCAAACGGAGAAGACCGTGACCCGCATCAAGACTCGGACGAAAGCCAAGCCCCGAAAGGGATCGCCCGTCGGCGACGATCTCGTCGAGGCGTTTCAGGAAATGGCGGCCCACTTGCGCGGCGAAATCGAGGTCGAAAGCTACGATCTGCCGAAATTGGGCGCGACGACGCCGGCTCGCATCAAAGCCATCCCCCGCAAGCACGCGTAACGCCAGCTCCGCACGCCATGCGCAGCAACCTGCCGCCCTGGGACAGCCTGTGGACCAACGGTCGCTTCGCGACCATGCGCGCGAACGGCGTGCCCTATGGCGCGGTCGAGAACGCGGCGCTCGCCGTCAGGGACGGCCGCATCGCCTGGCTCGGCCCCATGGCCGACGTGCCGGGCGATCAAGGCGCGGTTGCGCGCGAGGTGCACAATCTCGTGGGACGCTGGGTGACGCCGGGATTGATCGATTGCCACACCCACCTCGTCTATGGCGGCGATCGCGCCCACGAGTTCGAGCTGCGCCTGGGCGGCGCCACCTATGAGGAGATCGCGCGCGCCGGCGGCGGCATCCGCTCGACCGTCGCCGCCACCCGGGCGGCGAGCGAGGACCAGCTCATCGCCGCTGCGGACACCCGCCTGTCGGCGCTGCAGGCCGAGGGCGTCACCGTGGTCGAGATCAAGTCGGGCTATGGCCTCGACACGGAAACCGAGTTGAAGATGCTGCGCGCGGCCCGCGCCCTCGGACGCCGGCGATCGGTGACGGTGCGGACCACGTTCCTTGGCGCGCATGCCCTGCCGCCGGAATTCGACGGCCGCGCGGACGACTACATCGACATGATCATCGCGGAGATGCTGCCGGCGGTGACCGCGGCCAATCTTGCCGACGCCGTCGATGCCTTCTGCGAGAAGATCGCGTTCACGCCGGCGCAGACAGAACGGCTGTTCGCGGCGGCGGCGAAGGCCGATCTGCCGGTGAAGCTGCATGCCGACCAGCTTTCCGACCTCGGTGGCGCGGCGCTCGCGGCGCGGTTCCGGGCGCTCTCGGCCGATCACCTGGAATACACATCGGACGAGGGCGTGGCCGCCATGGCGAAGGCCGGCACGGTGGCGGTGCTGCTGCCCGGCGCCTTCTACTTCCTGCGCGAAAAACAGCTGCCGCCGGTCGCGCAGCTGCGCGCCGCCAGGGTGCCGATCGCGCTTGCCACCGACAGCAATCCCGGCAGCTCGCCGGTGACGTCGCCTTTGCTGATGCTCAACATGGCCTGCACCCTTTTCCGCCTCACGCCCGAAGAGGCCCTGGCCGGCGTGACCCGCCATGCCGCGACCGCCTTGGGTCTCTCAGCCAGCCATGGCACGCTCGAAATCGGCAAGGCCGCGGATTTCTGCACCTGGGACATCGAGCGGCCGGCGGAGCTCGCCTATCGCATCGGCTTCAACCCCTGCAGCGTCGTCGTGCAGGCGGGCCTGCCCATCCGCATGGCGGACCTGGGACGGTAGCGGGGGCGATTGTCGGTGCCGTGCGGTCGGGAAAGCGCCTGTGGCGACAACTGACCCAGCGGATTTTCTCGATCGCTGTCACCCCACGGTCCGTGCGATCTACGACTATTGGGACCGCAAGCGCGGCGCCCGGCGGATGCCGGCGCGGCGCGATATCGACCCGACGGAATTCGTGCCGCACCTGCCGGGCATCATGCTCGTCGACGTCGTCGCGGACGAACGCCGCTACGTGTACCGCCTGGTCGGCACGCGCGAGGTCGAGGCGCGCGGTCGAAACCCGACGGGCAGGCCGGTCGGCGAGAGTTTCCACGGCAGCTCGCGCGAGAACGTGCTGCGCAACTACGATCGCGTCTGCCGCGAGCGTGCGGCCCTGTTCGACGACTACCATTTCACCTCGCCCGGCGGCCGGCTCCTCGACGAGCAGGTGATCTTCCTGCCGCTCTCGGCCGACGGCGAATCCGTGAGCCAGATCATGGTCTACACCCACCACCGCCGGCTGCCCTGAGCGTCTCCGCGCAATAGCCGCGCGACCGTCTGACTCACCGGCTTCGACGTCAGCGGCGGCTTCCCCACCTGACCATGGCCTGCACGATGGCGTTCAGCACCGGCCGGATGGCGACGGCCAAGTCCTCGCGAAAGCCGTAGGGCGGATCCTCGTCCATGTAGGTGAGCTGAGAAAGCTCCAACTGCAGGGCATGCACGCCTTCGGCCGGGTGGCCATGGTGCCGGGTGATGTAGCCGCCCTTGAAGCGGCCGTTGAGGACGCTCGAATAGGCTACCGCCTCACCGGCGGTCTCGATCAGGAGCGCGGCCAGATCGGACGCACAGGACTTGCCGTCGGCGGTGCCGAGATTGATTTCCGGCAGCTGGCCATCGAAGAGCCGGGGGACGCGCGAGCGGATGGTGTGCGCCTCGAACAGCAGCGCGATGCCGTGCCGCGTCCGTAGCGCCTGCAGCTCGGCGGCCAGGCGATCATGGTAGGGCCGCCAGTAGCGCTGGAGACGCTCCTGAACTTCGGCGTCACCGGGCGCTTCGCCCGATTTGTAGAGGGGCTGGCCGTCGAACTGCTCGGTCGGGCAGAGGCCGGTGTTGGCGGCGCCGGGATAGAGCGGCGCACTGTCGGGCGGCCGGTTGAGGTCGATGACATAGCGTGAATGGGTGGCCTGGATGATCGCCGCGCCGAGACCGCCGAGGAAGTCATAGAGGCGGTCGACATGCCAGTCGGTATCGGGGACGCCGCGGGCGCTGTCGGTCATCCGCCGCGCCAGCACATCTGGAATGTGCGTCCCGACATGCGGCATGCTCACGAGGAGCGGCGTCGAACCGGCGGCGAAACGGTAGACATCCATCGCTGACATCCTGCAACAGGGTCGTGGATGAGACTAGGCTGTTACGGCGGGGGCATAAACCTTGCACCGACGCGCGCGGGTTTGAATCGCGCGCCGACATGTGACAGCCTGACCAGCGATGGTCGACAATGCAACAGTACAGTCCGCGCTCACCATGACTACGACACCGCCGCGCTTCGCCGCTCCCGCCGATGGCCATCTGACGCCGGCGATGAAGGACGCCTTCGCGCGCGACGGGTTCCTGGTCCTCGAAGACTTCGTCGCGGCGGCGGCGTGCGAGCGGCTGATCGCGCACACCAAACAGATGGCGGCCGCCGCCGATCTCAGCGGAGTCGCCACCATCTTCTCGACCACGACGGTGCAGCACGCGGCCGATGAATACTTTGCCAGCTCGGGCGACAAGATCCGGTTCTTCTTCGAGGAGGGCGCATTCGACGGCGACGGCCGGCTCAATCGGCCGCAGGAGTTGGCGCTCAACAAGGTCGGCCATGCCATGCACGAACTCGATCCGGCGTTCTCGGCCTTCTCGCGCAATCCGCGGCTCGCGCGCCTGGTCGGCGATCTCGGCATGCGCGAACCGCTTCTGTTGCAGTCCATGTACATCTTCAAGCAGCCGGGCATCGGCGGCGAGGTCGTCTGCCACACCGACTCGACTTATCTCTACACCGAGCCCATGAGCTGCATCGGCCTGTGGTTCGCGCTCGAGGATGCGACGCTGGAGAACGGCTGCATGTGGGCGCTGGCGGGACGGCACCGCGAGCCGCTGAAGTCGCGCTTCCTGCGCAAGGCCGACGGTAGCCTCGGCTACGAGGTCTATGACGCGACGCCGATCCCGGCCGAGGGCGCGCTGCCGCTGGAGGCCCGGCGCGGCACCCTCATCCTGCTGCACGGCCAGCTGCCTCACCTCAGCGGCCCCAACCGCTCCTCGAAGTCGCGCCACGCCTATACGCTCCATGTCATCGACGGCGCCTGCCGTTACCTGCCGGACAACTGGCTGCAGCGCGCGCCGGACATGCCGCTGCGCGGATTCTAGCGCGGGAAAATCGGCGGCTTTTACGCAGAAATGTTTCACGTGAAACATCGGCGGACGAGGTCGAGTCCAAACGCGCGGTGAAAACACCACGCGCGAGCCGGTTTTACGCAGGAATGTTTCACGTGAAACATTGCACCCGCCGCCTGGAAAACGCGATTCCGCAAAACAACCCCATGCATAAAAAAATCACCCTTTCATTTCAAACACTTGACATGTGCCACCAACGGCACGTCAGAGACCCGCCAGAGCACGCCAACGTCCTGTTAGAGCGCGCGGCCAGGCCCTCGGAGGCGCGCTCCCGCAGCGTGCGCCACGCACGGTTTTTTGAAGGTTATGTGTCAGTGGTCTATAAGAGGACGGGGGTTCTGATTCGGGGTAGGGGCAATGAAAGCTGGGAAGTATGTGGGCGTGGCGGCTGTGCTCGCCGCCGCACTGCTGCCGTGGATGGGCGACGCAGCGGCCGCACAAACGCTCGATATCGAGCTGAACAAGCTGACGGACGCGGGCGGACAGTGCACGGCTTCGCTGCTGCTGACCAACCGCCTGGACGAGACGCTCGACCAGGTGCGCTTCGATCTCTACGTGTTCGACAAGGCCGGAGTCATTGCCCGCCGCCTCCTCCTGGACACCGGGCCGATGCGCACGGGCAAGACGACCGTGGCCAGCTTTGCGCTCATCGACCAGCCCTGCGGCAATGTCGGCCGGCTGCTCGTCAATGACATACCCGTGTGCAAGACCACCGCGGGCGCTGCCGTCGACTGCGTCGCCGCCCTCAACCTCTCGAGCCGCGCGGGTATCGAGCTGGCGAAGTAGCGTAGCCATCAGCTATCAGCTTGCGGTTGCCAAATCGCGCCTGATAGCTGAAAGCTGCCGGCTGACTGCTCACAGGGAGCCCCGCCATGACCGCCCTGCCTCGCCTCGACAACGAGCGTAAGATCCGCAGCCCGCGCGGGTCCAAGATCAGCTGCAAGAGCTGGCTGACCGAGGCGCCCTTGCGCATGCTCATGAACAACCTGGACGCCGAGGTGGCGGAGAAGCCGCAGGAGCTGGTGGTCTACGGCGGCATCGGGCGCGCGGCGCGCGACTGGCAGTGCTTCGACCGCATCGCGCAGGTGCTGAAGGATCTCGGCGAGGACGAGACGCTGCTGGTGCAGAGCGGAAAGCCCGTGGGCGTGTTCAAGACCCATGCCGACGCGCCGCGCGTGCTCATCGC
>JBGPEQ010000016.1:0-18267 GCA_041482855.1 Dongiaceae bacterium
CGTCGCCGCCGGCTTCAACTCGGTTGGCATCCAGTCGGCCGGCGGCGTCGGCATGGCGCTCGCCCACTGGATCGCCGAGGGCCACCCGCCCTTCGATCTCTGGGACGTCGACAGTCGCCGCTCCATGCCGCACCAGAACAACAAGAGCTTCCTCATCGACCGCGTCTCCGAGGCGCTCGGCCTGCTCTATGCCATGCACTGGCCCTACCGCCAGTTCGAGACCGCGCGCGGCGTGCGTAAGACGCCGCTCTACGAGCGCCTGAAGGCGCACAACGCCTGCTTCGGCGAAGTCGCCGGCTGGGAGCGCGCCAACTGGTTCGCACCCGCCGGCATCGAGCCGAAATACCAATACAGCTTCAAGCGCCAGAACTGGTTCGAGTATTGCGCCCAAGAATGCCGCGCCACCCGCACCGCCGTCGGCCTGTTCGATCAATCGACGTTCGCCAAATTCACCGTGCGCGGCGCCGATGCCGAAGCCGTCCTGCAGCGCATCTGCGCCAACGACGTCGGCGGTGCGCCGGGACGCGCGGTCTACACCCAATGGCTCAACGAGCGCGGCGGCATCGAAGCCGACCTCACGGTCACGCGTTTGGCCGAGGATGCCTACATGGTCGTGACCGCCGCCGCGACCGCCCGCCGCGATCTGCTCTGGCTGAAGAAGCACATTTCCGCGGAGGCGCGCGCCTCCGTCGAGGACGTCACCTCGGCCTATGCGGTGCTCGGCGTCATGGGCCCGTGCAGCCGCGCGCTGCTCCAGAAATTCACGAGCGCCGATCTCTCCAACGCCGCCTTCCCGTTCGGTACGTCGCGCGAGATCGAGATCGGCTATGCGCGCCTGCGCGCCTCCCGCATCAGCTACATGGGCGAGCTCGGCTGGGAGCTCTATGTGCCCGCCGAATTCGCGGTCGGCGTCTTCGGCCGCATCCTGGCGGAGGGGCCGTCGCATGGCCTAAAGCTCTGCGGTATGCACGCGATGGACAGCCTGCGCATCGAGAAAGCCTATCGCCATTGGGGCCACGACATCGGCGAGGAGGACACGCCGCTCGAGGCGGGCCTGGGCTTCGTCGTCGCCTTCGACAAGAAGACGCCATTCATCGGCCGCGAAGCCCTGCTCAAACAGAAGAGCCAGGGGAAGCTGACGAAACGCCTGGTTCAATTCGCGCTCGAAGATCCGGAGCCGCTGCTCTATCACAACGAGCCGATCTATCGCGACGGCAAGCTCGTCGGCTACACCAGCTCGGCCAACTACGGCCACGCGCTCGGCCGCGCCATTGCCTTGGGTTATGTCAACGCGCCCGAGGGCGTCGACCAGGCCTATCTCGATGCCGGCAAGTTCGAGTTGGAAGTGGCTTGCCGGCGCTATCCCGCGCGCGCCAGCCTGCGCCCGCTCTACGATCCCCGAAGCGAGCGGATGCGGGCCTGACGTTGGGCGAATCTTAAGTCGAGTTCACTAGTGTCCTGATGCCGAAGCCGCGTTCTCCTCGCTTGAGGCGCGGGGCCGATAAGCAGGCGTTTCTGAAAAATTTTCGAGGTATCGCGTCGATTTCCGCCATGACGAAGACGGTCACCTATCACATCGGGTTGCTTTGCGCGTTGACGCTCGGCGCCTTCGTCGTTCTTGCCGGTCTGTATTGGCAGCTCGCAGCAAGCCGCGACGGCCATCTGCGGCAGGAGCATGCCGAACAGGTGCTCCGGGAGCTGGGATCGCTCCAGTCCGATGTCAAGGACGTCAATATCGAAGGGCAGGCCTTCCTCGACAGCGGGCAGGAGCGGCATCTCGGTTCCTACCATCAGGCGCTGGCGGCAGCCGAGGTGCGCCTGACCACGCTCGCGCAATACCTGCGGGACGATCCCGCGGAGGCGCCGCGACTGGCAGATCTGACGAGACTGGTGCATGCAAAGTCGGGCGATCTGGGGGCGAAACTGGCCGAACGGCGCGCGCGCGCGGGGGGCGGCCCGGCTGTCGACCTGCTGCAGGATGAAAAGTTGACGGATGGCATCCGAAGCGCCGCCGCTGCGCTCATGGCGTCGGAAGAGGCGTTGCTGGCGAGCGCTGCGACGGTCGCCGGCGATGCCGCCTACCGCGCCCAGATGATCCTGCTGCTCGGCGGCCCGATCCTCCTCGTTCTCCTCGTGTTGTCGGGGTTCACGGCGACACGGGCGATCAAGCAACCGCTGGCCCGCATCATCGGCGGTGGAAAATCGATCGCCGGCGGCGACTTCTCGCACCGCATCCCGATCGCCGGCAGCGACGAATTCGGCACGCTTGCCGAATTGTTCAACAACATCGCCGTCCGCCTGCGCGCCGAGCAGACTATGAGCCAGCGCGCCAGCGCCGAGCTGCGCGACGCCAACGAAGAGCTGGTCGTGCGCGGCGGCGAACTCGAGGCGCGCGGCCGCATCATCGACGTGCTCGGCAAGATGGCGCACCGCTTGCAGAGCTGCGACAGCGAGGAGGAGTTCGCAGATGTCGTCCGCCGCTTCGCCTCCCAGGTGCTGCCGCAGGTGCCGGGCGTTCTCTATCTGCTGAACAATTCGCGCAACATGCTGCGCGCCGCCGCGGAGTGGAATTCGCCGAGCCACCACCGGCCCGACTTCCGTCCGCCCGATTGCTGGGCGCTGCGCCGCGGGCACGCACATTTCGTCAGCGGCGTCGACGTCGAGGTCGTGTGTCATCACGTAACGGAGTCGCCGGACCTCAGTTACCGCTGCTTTCCCATGCTGGCGCAAGGCGAGACGCTGGGCCTCCTCTATATCGAGGAGCCGCCGGCGGCAGACGCCGAGCGGCTGGCGGCGGCTCGTGCCGCCATCGCCGATCACTGGCGCATCGAGATCATGGTCGAAAACATCGCGCTGGCGCTCGGCAACCACCGTCTGCGGGAGGCCTTGCGAATCCAGTCGATCCGCGATCCCCTGACCGGCCTGTTCAACCGCCGCTACCTCGAGGAAACGCTGGAGATCGAGTTTGCCCGCGCCAGCCGCGCCAAGACTCCGCTGTCGATCATGATGATCGACGTCGACCACTTCAAGCGCTTCAACGACGATTTCGGCCACGACGCCGGCGATGCCGTGCTCAAATCCGTCGCGCAGGCGCTGAACGGCGGGATGCGTCGCGGTGACATCACCTGCCGCTACGGTGGCGAGGAGTTCACGATCTTCGCGCCGGGCGCCGCGCTTGCGGACGGGGAGCGGCGGGCCGATGCCCTGCGCCAGGCCGTGGCCTCCATGTCCCTCGTGCACAACGGCCGGCCGCTCGGCGCGATCACCGCCTCGTTTGGCGTGGCGGCCTTCCCTCTGCACGGCGCGACCCCTGCGGAGGTGCTGCAGGCAGCCGACGAAGCGCTCTATCGCGCGAAGAAGGCAGGCCGCAACCGCGTCGAGGTCGCCCCCGCGAAAGAGTCGGCCACGGTCGCCATCGATGCGGCCCGCGCTTGATCTCCGCCAAGAGAACAGGGGCCGATTGGTGGCCGCGATCTTCGTTAACGCGCCGTTAGTCAGCGCCCTGCGACTACCGCCCTGCGACCGATGCTCCGTCAACTGTCCCTTAACTCTCAACAATCAAGAATAACGTCCTGAACAAGAACCGGGGAGCGCCCGCGGGAGCGGGGACGTCTTGGCTTGGCCGGGCGGCGATGCATGAAGGCGGACGGGGGGCCGATGCGCTTCTTCAACAACATGCGCATTCGCGACAAGATTTTCGTCGGATACTTGCTGGCGATCCTGGCTGTGGTCGGCGTCGCCGGCGTGAGCTGGCGATACCTCGCCGCGACCGATCAGCGATTCGAGCAGGCGGTGGGTCGCGACGTGCCGCAGATCCGCGTCCTCGAGCATCTGCGCGATAAGGCGGCGGCGCTCATACACGCCGTCGATGTCCTTGCCAGCCGGACCGCGGTGAACCAACTGCGGACCGACGCCAGCGGCTCGCTGGTTGCCGAACGCACGGCCATGCAGGACGCGGAACGCGAGCTGGCGGGCTTTCTGGCGGCGTTTGCCGGCGACCTGCGAGCGGAGCGGGTCGCCGCAGCGGATCCGCGCAACCAGATCCTCGCCGCTGGCGACGTCGTCCTGAGCGTGCCGAAGAATCTGGCGGCGCGCGTCGACGGCGGCGCGACGGCGAACGAGTTGCTGGAGATCGCCGAAGCATTCGACGCCAGTGCGGGCCAGTTTCGGTCCCTCATCGACGGCGCCATCGCCAATGAGGAACGCGCTCTCGCGACCATGCACGAGGAAGCGCGCGGCGCCCAGGCCCAGGCCACCTGGCTGATCGGGGGCGGCATCCTGTTTCTGATACTGGCGATGCTGGCCAGCGGCTACATGATCGCCAATCGCATCGCACAGCCGATCATGCGGCTGCGCTCGGCCATGACCCGGGTCGGCGAGGGCGATTTGGCCGCCATCGAGAGAATATCCTCGCGTGACGAAGTCGGCGCCCTCGTCGACGCCATCCGCGCCATGGTCGACAGGCTGCAGGAGGCCAACAAGCATCTCGGCGAGAGCGAGGTCAAGTTCCGCACGCTCGTCGGCAACATACCCGGCGTCTTCTATCGCTGCGCCAACGACGCGGCCTACACCATGGAGTTCATCAGCCCGGCAATTCAGGCGCTCAGCGGATATCCGGCGAGCGATTTCTTCGGCAACAACGTGCGCACCTACGCCAGCGTCATTCACGCGGACGACATGGATCTCGTCAACAAGGCGGTCGAAGACGGCCTCAACCAACGCCAGGCCTATGTGATCGAATATCGCGTCGTTCATCAGGACGGTTCGATCCGCTGGGCGCGCGAGTACGGACAGGGCATCTTCGGAGAAGCGGGCGAGCTGCTGCATCTCGACGGCGCCGTGTTCGACGTGACCGAGCGCCGGCGCATGGAGGGCGAACTGCGCCAGGCGCTCGATCAGGCGAAGGAAGCGATGGACAAGCTCTCGCGCCAGGAGCGGCTGGCGGCCCTGGGACAGGTGGCGGGCACGGTCAGCCACGAGCTGCGCAACCCGCTGGCAGCGATCCGCAATTCCATGGCGCTGATCCGGCAGCTGACGGCCGACAAGGGTTTGGGCGTGGAGCGCGCCGTCGACCGGGTCGAGCGCAATATCGCGCGCTGCAACGGGATCATCAGCGACCTCCTGGAATTCACACGCAAGCGCGACCTCAACCGGACGTCGACGGCCATCGATGGTTGGCTTGCGGAAATGCTGGATGAGCATACGGTGGCCAAGGGGGTCACCGTCGTCCGCGAGCTGTCGCCGAGCGGCGTCGTCGCGTTGGATCGCGACCGTTTCCGACAAGTGATGGTCAATCTGCTGGACAACGCGGCGCAAGCCATGACGATCAGCGGCTGGTCGCCGACCGATGGCCGCCAGCTGACCATCGTGGTCAAGACCGAAGCAGCCGGGCCGCATGTGAGGTTGTCGGTGAGGGACAACGGTCCCGGCATAGCCGCGGAAAACCTGGCGAAGATATTCGAACCGCTGTTCACGACGAAGGCCTCCGGGGTCGGGCTCGGCCTGCCTACGGTACGGACCATCGTGGAGCAGCATGGCGGCACGATCGACGTCGAAAGCACGGTGGATGCGGGAACGACCTTCGTGGTCTGGTTGCCGCGCCAGTCGGCCGATGCGGCGCTGCCGGATGACAAGGAAAAGGAGCAGGCTGCATGAGCCGGGCCAACGTGATGATCGTCGACGATGACCAGGACTTGGCGGAGAGCCTGGCCGAGCTGCTGGAGATGAGCGGCTGTACCGTGACGACGGCCGCCAACGGGCGAGAGGCCGTGTTGACTCACGGCAAGCGCGATTTCGACGTCACCTTCATGGATGTGCGCATGCCCGTCATGAACGGCGTCGACAGCTTCTTCGAGATCCGCAAGCTGAAGCCCGATGCCAAGATCGTCATGATGACCGGCTTCAAGGAAGCGATCGTAGCCAAGGCGCTCGAGGCCGGCGCCGCCGGGCTGCTGAACAAGCCGTTCGCAATCGCGGCCATGCTGGCGATCGTGGACGAGGCCGGCCTAGCCGGTGGGTTGCCGCGTCGATCGGTTCGTAGGTCTTCCGATTGGCGTAGTTGATCCATTTGACGCCAGCCGAGGGTGTCAAGACGGCATCGATGAACTCGTAAGCGGTGCCCGCCTCGGCGGCGGACCTGGCAAGGAGTTGAGGCACCCGACACCTGACAGCGACTGCTGCGGCGCAGGACCGGCGTTAGTCGGCCGCCGGAGGCAGAGACCTGAACGCGACCAGCGCACGATCGCGCGCGGCGCCGTGCTGAACCAGAGGGAGGGGATAGTTCCCGCCGAGAGCAACTCCAGCAGAAGCCAGGATATTCGACGGCGCCGTCCAGGGTTGCTGCAGGAACGCATTCGGAAGCCGAGCCAGCTCAGGTACCCAATGGCGGACATAGCCGCCGTCCGGGTCGAATTTCTGTCCCTGTAACGCGGGATTTAAGATGCGGAAGTAGGGTGCAGCATCGGCGCCCGAACCCGCGATCCATTGCCAACTGAAAGCGTTTTGAGCCAGGTCGGCATCGACGAGGGTATCCCAGAACCAGGCTTCGCCGGTTTGCCAGGGGATCATCAGATCCTTGATCAGAAACGAGGCGGTGATCATGCGCACGCGATTGTGCATCCAGCCGGTGTGCCGGAGTTCTCGCATGCCGGCGTCGACGATCGGATAGCCGGTCGTCCCCTTCTGCCAGGCGCGCAGTGCCGCCGGATCGGACCGCCAGGGAAAAGCGTCGAACTTCGAACGCCAGGGCCGAGAAGGCAGATCGGGCCAATGGAACAGCAAGTGATGGGTGAATTCGCGCCATCCGAGCTGGCGCAGGAACGCCTCGGTCGCACCTTCAGTCGGAGCGTCTCGGCCGCTTTGCATACGCATGCGAGAGGCATGCCAGATCTGCCGAGGACTGATCTCGCCCCAGTGCAGATGAGGCGACAGGCGAGCGGTCGCCGGCAGGTCCAGTCGGTCGCGGTCCCGCCGATAGCGGGCCAAGCCTTCATCCAGAAAAGAGGTCAGGCGCGACTGTGCGCCTGCTTCGCCGGGCGTCCAGGATTCGCGTAGGCCCTGCGACCAATCGGGGTGCGTGGGGAGCAACGACCAATCCGAGAGATCGGCAGAGCGAGGGAGAACAGCAGGCGCCGACAGCAGTCCAGGGACGGGCAGTGGCGGCGACGGCGGCTCCTGGCGCAACGCCTGCCAAAATGGCGTGAACACCTTATACGGCTCGCCTTGCTTGGTTTTGATGGTCCAGGGTTCGCGCAGGAGGGCGGCATTGAAGCTGGCCACGGCCACGCCACGTGCCGTTAGGATCTGTTTGAGCGCGGTATCGCGCGCGACGGCGTAGGGCCTCGTAGTTGCGGTTCCAGAACACTGCATCTGCGCCGGTCTCCTTGCTAAGGTCGGCAATGACCTCGGGCGCGGGACCGCGTCGCAAGATGAGCGGCAATCCAATAGTTCCGAAGGACGCGGCGAGCGACGTCAGGCTGCGATGCAACCACCATCGACTGGCTCC
Source organism: Dongiaceae bacterium (assembly GCA_041482855.1). Lineage (GTDB taxonomy): Bacteria > Pseudomonadota > Alphaproteobacteria > Dongiales > Dongiaceae > JBGPEQ01. The sequence goes on from JBGPEQ010000016.1 coordinate 7,505, forward strand.
GCCGATCCGCCACTCTGCCGGAGTTTCGTCATCGAGTATGTAGAGCGGCAGGATCGGCCGCTTGCGTAGCGCCGCCGCTAGCGCAGGGTTGTCGAAAAGACGCAGGTCCCGGCGCAACCATAGGATGGACGGCGCGCCCGCGGTCACGCAACGATATCTTCTGCGCCGATGCGTACATGAAGCGCGACGATGTGAAGCTCCGGGCGGCCGTTGGCACAGGTGCGGGCAACTTGCGGCGGGAGATGGATGCCGCATTGGAACCTTGGCGGCGCGTTGCGTGTCTTGTGGAGCATTGACGAGCGGCGAAAGGCGGTGTGATGATCCTGCCTACTGAGTGTAGACAAGATCGACAACAATCGGACAAGAGACCCTGGGAGGGGAAACTGCGATGTCATTGTACAGCAATAGTGAGGGCAGGCGCCACCCGGCGCGCCGCGACTTCTTGAAGCGCGGCGCCGCTGGAGCAGCGATCGCGGGATCGCTGCCGGCATTGTGGGCGAGTGGCGTGCGGCCCGCATGGGCCGACGACGTGACGCTCAATGTGCTGACGCCGCTGCCGCCGGACCCGGCGCCGCCGGGCGCGGCGAAGTTCTCGGCCGAGGCGTTCGCGAAGTGGCAGGCAGACAACGGCGCCAAGGTCACCTATGACGCGGTCGCCTGGCCGGAGCTGCACGACAAGATGGCGACCAACTTCGCGTCCGGCGCGCATGCGTGGGACATCATCTACATGTCCGGCTGGGTACCGGAATTCTCCAAGTTCACCGTGCCGTTCTCCGACAAGCTGGCGGCCGATCTGGTCGCGGACCTGCCGCCTTCGAGCTTCGCCACCGTCACCTGGGACGGCAAGAAGAACGGCGTGGTGTTCACCCTCTCGCTGCTGACGCTCTTCTACAACACCGAGCAGCTGGCGGCCGCCGGCTTCAAGGAGCCGCCGAAGACCTGGGACGAGCTGAAGACGGCCGCTAAGGAGCTGACGCGCGACGGCCGCTATGGCTGGGCGCTGAATTACGGCGCGCCCGACGGCATCGGCGGTGTCGCCTCCTACTGGATGTGTTTCCTCCAGCAGGCCGGCGGTAAGCTCTATGGCGAGGACGGCCTGCCCGCCTTCAACAATGAGGCCGGCGTCGCCAGCCTGCAGGCGATGGTCGACCTGATGCCCTATACAGACCCGGGATCGCTGTCCTATGTCGGCATCAACGACGCCACCAACGTGCTGCTCGCGGGCAACGCGGCGATGATGATGAACTGGCCGTTCATGTGGAAGCCGGCGCAAGACCCCGCGAACTCCAAGATTGTCGGCAAGCTCGGTGGCGCGCTGCTGCCGGCCGGTCCCGCTGGGACGGCGTCGATCGACGGAACCGATGCCTGGACGATCGCGGCGACCTCGAAGAAACAGGACATGGCGGTTAAGCTCATCGAGTTCTATCTCGATACCGAGGTGCAGAAGCGCCAGGTGATCGACACCGGCTGGCTGCCGATCCGGCTGTCGGTGCTCGCCGATCCCGAGGTGCAGAAAGCGGCGCCGAACGCGGCCGCGGTGCTGGAGCAGGCGAAGCACCCCTACGACAGCTTCGTCACGCCCGACTACACCCAGGTGACGACGGCCATCGGCACGCAGATCCAGAAGGCGCTGGCCGGCAGCCAGTCGGCGAAGGACGCCATCCAGTCGTCGGCCGATCTGGTGACGGCCATCGTGAAGAAGCGTTCCTGATCCCCGCGGCCATGCGGGGAAAGGGGAGGCCGGGAGGGGTGTGCGTCTCCGGCGCGCACTCGACAAGTCGGACGCTTGCGTCCGATAGGGGATAGCTTGGCCTTGGGAACGCTGGAGCAGCGCCGGCGGCGAGCCGGATATGCGGCCTTGGCGCCGGCGCTGCTCGTTCTCGTGCTGATCCTCGCATATCCCATCGTCGATTCCATGCTGTTGTCGCTGCAGGATCTGCGCGCCGCCGGCGGCACCTTCGAGGGCCGGTTCATCGGCTTCTCCAACTATGGCGCGCTGCTGGCGGACCGGACCTTCCGCGCGGCACTGTGGGCGACGGCCTACTTCACGGCGATCGAAGTCGTGGCCGTCGTGCTGCTGGCGCTCGGCGTGGCGCTGCTGCTGGTGCATCCGTTCGGACGCTTCGGCATCTTTCGCATCGTCCTGCTGCTGCCCTGGGCGATCGCGCCAGTGGCCAACGCGGTCTTATGGAAATGGATTCTCCATGCCAACTACGGCATCCTCAACACGCTGCTGACGGAACTCGGCCTCATCGAACGCAACGTGATCTGGCTGGGGACGCCGGGCTTGGCGCTGCATACCGTGCTGGCGGTCGACATCTGGAAATCGGTGCCGTTCATCGCGATCCTGCTCCTGGCCGGGCTCAGCAAAGTGCCGCCGGTCCTCTACCGCGCGGCGCGGCTCGACGGCGCCAATGCCTGGCAGCAGTTCCTGCACATCACGCTGCCGCAGCTGCGGCCGACCATCGCGGTCGCGGTGATCCTGCAGACGCTCTGGTCCCTGCGCATCTTCGACCTGATCTTCGTGATGACCAAGGGCGGTCCGGCGGACGGCACGGTGCTGCTCAACTTCCTGGCCTACCGCACGACCTTCAACTTCCTCGACCTCGGCTACGGCGCCGCCATCGCCAATGTCATCTTCGCGGTGAGCCTCGTGCTGGCGCTCGGCTACATCTGGCTGCTGCGGCCGGGCCTGCAGAAGGCGGGGGGCTGAGCGATGTTCCGTCGCCGCATCGGCCGCCTCGCCGGACGATCCGTCGTGGTCGTGGGATTGGCAATGTTCGTTTTGATAACGGTCGCACCGCTGGCGTGGCTGGCGATCTCCAGTCTGATGGAGCAGCAGGCCCTCACGGCCAAGCCGCCGGATTTCTCCAGCAGTTCGTTCACGCTCGCCAACTACACCGGCGTGTTCGCCGCCGCGGCCCAGTTGGGGCAGGGCTTCGCCAACTCGTTCCTGGTGGCATCGTTCACCACGGCCATTGCCATAGCCGTCGGCGCGCCGGCGGCTTACGCGCTGGCGCGGCTGTCGATTCCGGGGGCGAACGCGATCCTGGTGATGATTCTCGGCACGCAGATGCTGCCGGGCATCGTCATCGCCATCCCGCTCTTCATCGTCATGAGTCACCTCGGCTTGGTGGATACGCGGTTGGCACTGGTCATCGTCTATCTGTCTTTCAACCTGCCGATCGTGATCTGGATCCTGCGCGGCTTCTTTCTGGCGATCCCGCCGGGGATCGAGCGGGCGGCGGCGGTGGATGGCGCCACGACCGCGCAGATCTTCCGGCTGATCGTGCTGCCGATCTCGCTGTCGCCGCTGTTCGCGACCGGCGTCTTCGCCTTCATCGAGTCGTGGAACGAGTTCTTCTTCGCGCTGATCCTGACGCGGCAGAGCGCGCGCACGGCGCCGCTGATGATCTCCCAGTTCGCCGGCCAGTATCAGACCGTGTTCGGCCAGATGATGGCGGCGGCGGCGCTCGCCATCGCGCCGGTGGTGGCGCTGGCCATCCTCTTTCGGAACATGATCATGAAGGGCTTCGCCGAGGGCATGGTGAAGGGCTAGCGGGCATGGCCGAAGTCGAACTCCGCGCCGTCACCAAGAGCTTTGGCAAGGTTGCCGTCTGCAAGGGCGTCGACCTGCAAGTCGCGGACGGCGAGTTCGTGACGCTGCTCGGGCCGTCCGGCTGCGGCAAGACCACGACGCTCAATCTCATCGCCGGGCTGGAGGATGCGAGCGCCGGCGACATCCTGATCGGCGGCCGTCGGGTGAACGATCTCACACCGTTCGAGCGCGACGTCGCCATGGTGTTCCAGAACTATGCCCTCTATCCGCATATGACGGTGGCCGAGAACATCGGCTTCACGCTTCGGTTGCGCGGCATCGCGCGCGAAGCGGTGCGTCAACGAGTGGCAGCGGTGGCGGAGTCGCTGGAGCTGGGTCCGGTGCTCCATCGGGTGCCGGCACAGCTGTCGGGCGGCCAGCAGCAGCGTGTGGCGCTCGGGCGCGCCATCATCCGCGAGCCGCAAGTCTTTCTGTTCGACGAGCCGTTCTCCAATCTCGATGCCGGCCTGCGCATCAAGATGCGCGCGGAAGTGAAGGAGCTGCACCAGCGCCTGGGCGTCACCTCGATCTTCGTGACCCATGACCAGGAGGAGGCGCTCTCGCTCTCCGACCGCATCGCGGTGATGCGCGAGGGGCGCGTCGAGCAGTTCGGCACGCCCGCGGAGGTCTATACGCGGCCGGTGTCGAAGTACGTCGCCCGCTTCATCGGCAGCCCGCCGCTCGAATTCCTGTCGGGGCGGGTCGAGAGCGAGGGCGGGCTGCCTGTCTTTCGCGTCGGCGCCGCCGCCTTCCCGTTGTCGCTGAAGACCGCGGAGAGACTGGTGCAGGGTGGACAGAACTGTGCGCTGGGGGCGCGGCCGGAGCATGTCCTGCTGGGATCATCGGGCATTCGCGCTACGGTGCGGCTCGCCCAGCCGGTCGGCCCAGCGACCTTCGTCACGCTGTCCTGGGAAGGTGGGGAGTTGACGGCGCGCGTGCCGGGTATGGCGACGTTCGCCGCCGGCAGCGCCGTGCATTTCCAGGTGGACAGAGAGGAGCATCTCATGTTTTTCGATGACCACCAGGGCCGGCGCATGGCGATGGAATGAATGGAAATGAGGAGTAGGGGCGTCCGATGAGTATGTTGTTTCCCGTGAAATATGGGGCCGGCATCGCCAGCGATGTCGGCCGCATCCTGTCGCCGGCGATCGTGGTGACCCAGCCCGAGCCGTGGGAGGCGTTGCGCGGCCGCTTCGGCGGTACGCCGGCGGCGCTCGTCATGGCCGACAGCCTGGAGCGCGCGCATCTGGAGAAGCTGGCCAGGGAGCTGCCGAACGACGTGTCCTGCGTCATCGGCATCGGCGGCGGCACCGCCATGGACACGGCGAAATGGCTGCATTGGCGCAAGAAGCTGAAACTGTTCCAGATCCCGAGCCTGCCGTCGGTGAATGCCTGCTTCACCCATATGACGGCCGTCCGCGAAGGCGACGGCGTGCGCTACTACGGCGATGCGATTCCCGAGATGGTGTTCGTCGACTACGATCTGATGAAGGCGGCGCCGGCCTATCTGCTGCGTGGCGGCATCGGCGACGTCCTGTCCTGCCACACCGGCCGCTGGGACTGGGAGTACGCCAGCAAGCGCGGGCACACGCCGGCTTGGGACGACTTCGCGGCCAGCGAATCCCTGCGCTTCATCAAGGAGCTGCGCGAGCTGGCGCCGGGCCTCTACAAGGGCGAGAACGAGGCGATCAAGCGCCTGATGGAGCTGCATCGAATCATCGGGAAATACTGCGACGACTACGGCCATTCACGCTTCGAGGAAGGCTCGGAGCATTTCTTCGCCTACACCTTCGAGCATGTGACCGGGCGCACGCTCATGCATGGCGAGCTCGTCGCCCTCGGCGTCCTCATCATGTCGACCTTGCAGGGCAACATGCCGGAACTGGCGCGGGAGATCGTGCGCGAGGCCGGCGTCCGCCACCGGCCGGGGGAGCTCGACTTCAAGATGGAGGAGATCGAGCGCACGCTGCTGGCGCTGCCGGACTTCGTGAAGCGCGAGAAGCTCTGGTATTCCATCGCCAACGACCTCACCGTCGGCGACAAGGAACTGGCGCTCGCACGCAAGGCGCTGAACTTCTGAGGACGAGCGGGACATGAGCGCGCCGGCACGCCCACTCGGCATCATCGCGGCTCTATCGGAGGAGGTGCGCCATCTCGGCCACGCGCTCGCGGTCGACGACAAGATCGTGCGTGGCAGCTACTCTTTCCGCCAGGGTCGGCTCGACGACGTGCCAGTCGTGCTGGTCGAAGCCGGCATCGGCAAGGTCAACACGGCGCTGGTAGCGACGCTGCTGCTCGATCATTTCGGCTGCCGTAGCGTGCTTCTCACCGGTGTCGCTGGTGGGGTCGATCCCGCGCTCGGGATCGGCGACGTCGTGATCGCCGATCGCCTCATCCAGCACGACTACGGCGCCATCATCGACGGCGACATCAAGCCCTTTCGTCCCGGCATTGCACCCATCGGCGAATCGCACGACCGCCTCGGCTTCGATCTGGCCTCCGACATTCGGCTTCGCCTGCAGGAGCAGCTCGACGGCTTCACCCTGCCGCCGCTGCCCGCCGCGGTGACCGGCGGCGCGGAGCGCCAGCCGACGATTCGCTTCGGCACGATCCTCTCGGGCGACCAGTTCATCAACTGCGAGACGACGCGCAAGCGGCTCTTCGACCGCTTCCAGGCCCAGGCCGTGGAAATGGAGGGCGCCGCCGTGGCGCAGGTCGCCGCCCAATTCAACGCGCCCTGCGTCGTGGTCCGCTGCCTCAGCGATCTCGCGGGCGGTGAAAGTCATGTCGACTTCCCCGCTTTCCTCGCGGCCACCGCGGAGTCGGCAGCCCAGGTGTTGCGACGGATTGTTCCTGCGCTCTAACCAACCACCGGAGTGCCGATTGTAGGGGCAATCCCCGGGTCTAACCTTGGGACCAGGTCGCCCCCACAATGGCTTCGTCTACCCCTTCACGCACAGCACCTGCTTCAGCGTATGCATGACCTCCACGAGGTCGCTCTGCGCGGCCATCACGGCGTCGATGTCCTTGTAGGCCGCCGGGGTCTCGTCGATGACGCCGGAGTCCTTGCGGCATTCGACGCCTGCCGTGGCCCGCACATGGTCCTCGACCGTGAAGCGACGCTTGGCCTCGGTACGCGACATGGCGCGTCCCGCACCGTGCGAGCAGGTGTGGAACGAGTCCGGGTTGCCACGTCCGCGCACGATGTAGGACTTCGCCCCCATCGAGCCCGGGATGATCCCGAGTTCGCCCGCTCCCGCTCGCACCGCGCCCTTGCGCGTCACCCACACGCGGTCGCCGAAATGCTCTTCCTTGACCACGTAGTTGTGGTGGCAGTTCACGGCGACGCCGCCATGGCCGATGGTGCGGCCGAGCGCCTCGGCGATCGCATCGATCACGGCCGTCAGCATGAGGTCGCGATTGACGCGGGCATAGTCCTGGGCCCAGCCGACCGCCTCGACATAGTCGTCGAACAGCGTCGAGCCCTCGGCCAGGTAGGCCAGGTCCTTGTCCGGCAGCCGGATGAACATGCGCTCCATCTCCTCCTTCGCCTTGGTGATGAAGTAGTTGCCGATACGGTTGCCGACGTTGCGCGATCCCGAATGCAGCATCACCCACACGCGACCGGCCTCGTCGAGGCAGACCTCGATGAAGTGGTTGCCGCCGCCGAGCGTGCCGAGCTGATAGGCCGGCGACGCCTTGGTGGTGAGACCCGGATGCTTGGCGTCGATCGACCCGAAAACCTCCTTGAGCTGGCCGTACCACGCCTTGTCGGCCGGCTTCGCCACTTCCTTGTGGGAGCGCTGGCCGACCGGGATCACCGCCTCGATCGCACTACGCACCTCCGCCAGGCTGTCCGGCAGATCGTTGGCGACGAGGTCCGTCATGGCCGCGCACATGCCGCAGCCGATGTCGACGCCGACGGCGGCCGGCACGATCGCGCCCTTGGTCGGAATCACGCTGCCGACCGTGGCGCCCTTGCCGAGATGCACGTCCGGCATGACCGCCACATGCTTGTAGATGAACGGCAAGCCCGCCATGTTGCGCAGCTGCGCCTCGGCCTCCGGCTCCACCGGCACGCCCTTGACCCAGGCCTTGATCGGCGCGCCGCTCGTCTCGATGAACTTGAAGTTACTCATGGTCTTCGCCCTCCTTTCGGGCGATCGGCAGATGCAGAAATGAAAACCCCTCCGCGGACGTCCGATCCGGGAGGGGCCAAGCGTGCCGACAATGGATGGCGGACTACGCCATCGGCACGGCTCCCTCGCCGGAAATGGTCGGGGCCTGTTCGGGCAGCAGGAATGGACGGGCGCTGCCGCCGGCACAATCTCTCCCGCTATGTGACCTGAAGCGCGTCATCGCCGATCCTGCATCCCATCAACGCGCGCTCGCCGGCCGATCCGGGATCGCGCGAATTGGGCCGGCTGAATACGCCCGTTCGAATGCAGACGTCAAGTGGTTTCCACCCGCGTCAATCACGGCAAAGGATTAACCATCGGCGAGAGCATGCTGGAAGCTCGTCACTCTCTGCTGAAGCTCGACGGCGGCATACGGTTCCGGCGGCACGGCGCCCCAGACGGCCTTCGGCCAGGCGGGATCGTCGGTGAAGCGCGCGATCACGTGCACATGCAACTGCGGCACGACGTTGCCGAGCGCGGCGACATTGATCTTGTGAGGCTGAACGAGCTGCGTCAGGGTCCGGCTCGCGCGCACGATCTCCGCCGTCAGGACGCGCTGATCGGTCTCTTGGAGCTCGTGGATCTCGCGGATCTCGGGCCGGCGCGGGACCAGGACCAGCCATGGCCAATGCCGCACGTTCATCAGCAGAACGATCGAGAGCGGCCACCGCGTCAACTCGATCGTATCGGCCCGGAGCCGTTCATGTAGACTGAATTTTGCCATTGCGATTGCCTTGATCGTCGGTCGAATTGAATATCACTATCGCGGCGTGGCCGCCGATGGAAGAGGGACGTGTGATGCGGATTCTCGTTACGGGCGCAGCGGGGTTCATGGGCCGCCATATCGTGGCGGCCCTGCGGGCAGCGGGCCATCGGACCGTGTGCGCCGTGCGAGACGTCGAACGCATCCGCAGAATGTTCCCCGATCAGGAGAGCATCGCCTGCGATTTCAACCGCGACGTGGCCATCGACGCGTGGCTGCCGCGGCTGGTCGGCATCGACGCGGTGGTAAATTGCGTCGGCATCCTGCAGTCCAGGCGGGGGCAATCGATGGCGGCAATTCATAGCGCGGCCCCTAAGGCGCTGTTCGACGCCTGTATTCGCGCCGGCGTGCGCCGCGTAATTCAGATCTCGGCGCTCGGTGTCAGGCCAGAGGTGGCGACGGGGTATTCGCAGAGCAAGCTCGACGCGGATCGCCATCTCGAATCGCTCGATCTGGATTGGGTAGTCCTGCGGCCATCGCTGGCCTATACGCCGGCTGGATCGTTCGGCGGCACCTCGCTGTTCCGCGCGCTGGCGGCAATGCCTTGGATCGTTCCGCTGGTGGGCGACGGGCGACAGGCGTTCCAGCCGATTCACATGGCTGATCTGACGGAAGCCGTGCGGCGCCTTGTCGAGGATTCCCGCGTGACGCGACAGATTGTCGATGTCGTTGGTCCCGAGTCGATGGCGTTTCGCGATATCCTCGCAGCCCTGAGAATGTGGCTCGGATTCAGCGCGCCGAGGTTCTTCGAAACGCCGCTGCCGGCGGTGCGGCTTGCCGCGCGCATCGCCGATCGGCTCGGCGGTATCGGCCCGATCACGACGACCTCGCTGACGATGCTGCTGGCAGGAAATGCCGCGGATCCCGCGCCTTTCTTGGCCGCCACCGGCATCGCGCCTCGGCGTTTCGCCGATGCGTTGGCGAACGAGCCGGCGCATGTCCAGGACCGCTGGCATGCGCGCCTCTATTTCCTGCGGCCGCTGTTGCGGCTCACCCTTGGGCTGTTCTGGCTCTGCACCGGATTGGCCACTCTGGTGCTGTGGCCGCATGTCGACAGCTTTAGAATGCTCGGCGACTCCGGCATACCAGGCCCGCTGCGGACCATTGCGTTTCATGTCGGTTGGGCATTTGACGTCGTGCTCGGGTTAGCGGTCCTGATGCGCTATCGCATTGCGCTGGTCGGCGGCATCATGATCGGTGCGACCGCAATCTACCTGGTCTTTCTCAGCATCGGCCGACCCTGGGAATGGATCCATCCGATAACGCCGCTCACGATCTGCATTCCCCTCATGGCGGCGACGTTGGTCGTGATGGCGACTGACGACGATCGATGATGCTCTACGAGATCGTCAAGACGGTCCATATCCTGTCGGCGACGGTCCTGTTCGGGACCGGGGTGGGCACGGCGTGGTTCATGTGGCGGGCGAGCCGTTCCGGCGATGTCGCCGTCGTCGTCGCGACTGCGCGAAACGTCGTCCTTGCCGACTGGCTATTCACGGCGCCCGCGATCATTCTGCAACCGCTGTCGGGCTTGTGGTTGATCCTCCTGGGCGGGTATTCGCCAGCGGAGACCTGGCTGTTGTGGACGTACGGCCTGTACCTGTTGGCGGGGGCGTGCTGGTTGCCGGTCGTCTGGCTGCAGATCAGGATGCGCGATCTTGCCGCAGCGGCGGTTACGATCGGTGCACCGCTGCCAGCGCGCTATCGGCGCTATGCCCGGATATGGTTCGGCCTTGGCTGGCCGGCGTTCGTCGCAGTCATTTTCATTGTCTATCTCATGGTCGCGAAGCCCTGAATCATGGCGCATCCGCAGGAATGGCCGAAGGTCACGTTCATCGGCCTCCATTGCGTGCCTGGCGATTTCTACATCGATCCGGCGCGGCCGGTGGAGCGGGCCGTCATCACCCGCGGGCATTCCGATCACGCACGGCCCGGCCATCGCCATGTGCTGGCAACGGTGGGCACGCTAGCCATCATGGACGCTCGTTTCGGCGCCGAGGCGGCGGCGCAGACTCAAGCGACAGCCTATGGCGAGAGTGTTCGCATTGGAGACGTGTCGGTGCGGCTCGCGCCGGCCGGCCATGTGCTCGGCAGCGCGCAGGTGGTGCTGGAGCACGGCGGCAGTCGTGTGGTCGTATCCGGTGACTACAAGCGGCGGCCGGACCCGACCTGCGCACCGTTCGAGCCGGTGCGCTGCGATATCTTCGTCACCGAAGCCACGTTC
>JBGPEQ010000017.1:0-17441 GCA_041482855.1 Dongiaceae bacterium
CGGCTGTTCCCGACCATGTCGACGCTCGAGAACCTGATCGTCGCCCAGCACAACAAGCTGATGCGGGCCTCGGGCTATACGTTCTTCGGCCTCCTCGGCCTGCCTGGCCACCGCCAGGCGGAGCGCGCGGCGGTCGAGCTTGCGCGCTATTGGCTCGACAAGGTTGGTCTCGAGACTCAGGCGGACCAAAGCGCCGGGAGCCTGCCTTATGGCGCACAGCGCCGTCTCGAGATCGCGCGCGCGCTGTGCACCGAGCCTTGCCTCCTCTGCCTAGACGAGCCGGCCGCCGGGCTCAATGCGCGGGAGTCCGCGGAACTGAACGAGCTGCTGCTGGCGATCCGCAACGAGCAGGCGATCGGCATCCTGCTGATCGAGCACGACATGAGCGTGGTCATGGGCATCTCCGACCACATCGTCGTGCTCGACTACGGCCGCAAGATCGCCGATGGGACGCCGCTGCAGATCCGCAGCGATCCGAACGTCATTCGCGCCTATCTGGGCGAGGCCGAGGACGAGCCGTTGCCGCCTGTCGTGGCCGCCGACCTTTCGCACAACGCCTGAGGGAGCCGGTATGCTCAGGGTCTCCGGCGTTCACACCTTCTACGGCCAGATCGAGGCGCTCAAGGGTATCGACCTCGAGGTGCAGCAGGGCGAGATCGTGACGCTGATCGGCGCCAACGGAGCCGGCAAGTCGACCCTGCTGATGACCATCTGCGGGACGCCGCGGGCGCGCCACGGCGGCATCCATTTCGAAGGCCGCGAGATCACGAAGATGCCGACCTACGAGATCATGCGGCTGGGCATCGCGCAGTCGCCCGAGGGCAGGCGCATCTTCCCGCGCATGACCGTGCTGGAAAACCTGCAGATGGGCGCGCTGACGGCCGACCCGACCAAGTTCGACGAGGACGTCGAAAAGGTCTTCACGCTGTTCCCGATCCTGAAGCAGCGGCAGCTTCAGCGCGGCGGAACGCTCTCGGGCGGCGAGCAGCAGATGCTGGCCATCGGGCGCGCCCTCATGAGCCGCCCACGCCTGTTGCTGCTGGACGAGCCGTCGCTCGGCCTGGCGCCGCTGATCGTTAAGCAGATCTTCCAGGTCATCCGGGACATCAACCAGGAGCAGGGCGTGACCGTCTTCCTGGTCGAACAGAACGCCTACCATGCGCTGCGCCTGGCCCATCGCGGCTACGTGATGGTGAACGGCCAGATCACGCTGAGCGGATCCGGCCGCGACCTGCTCGCCAATGCGGAGGTCCGCGCCGCCTATCTCGAAGGCGGGCACTAGGAGCGCCGGGGATGGACGAGACCACGCCTTCACCTTCGCTCTGGCTGCGGATCCTGAACGTCGACGATCCGCTCGGCGCCAGCTGGCTCCAATTCGGAATACTGACGGTCGTCGTGTTCGGCTTTGCCGCCTTCATGATGGGGCGCGCCCTGGCCGACACCTGGCGGCCGAGTTGGCAGAACCTGGTCTATGGCGTGCTGCTGGGCATCGCCAACCGCCTGTTCCAGAACTTCCTGTGCGGCAACGATCCGATCAACCTCGTCGCCTACGTCATCGGCACCGCCGTGCTCGTGGGGTTTGCGGTTACCGCCTTCCGCGCAACCCAGGCGCACAAGATGGTCATGCAGTATCCTTGGCTCTACGAGCGGACGGGCCCGTTCTCCTGGCGAAAAATATGACGATTTATCAGGCTCTTGCCGGTCATCGCGGGAGCGATCGGGAATCGAATTGCCGCGCCGATTGCAGGTGCTAGAATAGTCCCAGGCCGTGGTTCACGGTCATCTCCGGAGCGTTTCCGGAGGATCTTTCACGAGGGGCCGACGAATCAGTCGCCAACCCCTAACTCGAGCAGGGAGAAGTCTTGATGCGTAAACTGACATTACCATGGCTTGCCGCGGCGGCTGTCGCCACGGCGCTGAACGTATCGCCCGTCAAGGCGGCCGATACGATCACCATCGGCATGGCCGGGCCGCTCACGGGCGACCTCGCCGAGTTCGGCTCGCAGCTGAAGCGCGGCGCCGAGCAGGCCGTCGCCGACATCAACAAGGCCGGCGGCGTGCTCGGGAAGCAGTTGACGCTCCAGGAGGGCGACGACCAGTGCGACCCGAAGCAGGCGCCGATCGTGGCGAACGATCTGGTGTCGAAAAAGGTCGTCTTCGTGGCCGGCCATTTCTGCTCGGGATCGTCGATTCCGGCTTCGGCGGTCTATCACGAGGAAGGCATCCTGCAGATCACGCCGGCCTCGACCAACCCGAAGTTCACGGATGACGCGGCGACCTCCGGCTGGAAGACCGTGTTCCGCACCTGCGGGCGCGACGACCAGCAGGGCTCGTTCGCCGGGCCGTGGATCGCCGAGCACTTCAAGGGCAAGAACGTCGCCGTCGTGCACGACAAGTCGCCCTATGGCCAGGGCCTTGCCGATCTGACGAAGGCCGCCCTCAACAAGGCGGGCATGCAGGAGGCGTTGTACGAAGCCATCACTCCGGGCGAGCAAGACTACACCGCCCTCATCACGAAGATGAAGCAGGCGAAGATCGACGTGATCTATTTCGGCGGCTATCACCCGGAAGCCGCGTTGATCGTCAAGCAGGCGCGTGACCAGGGCCTGAAGGCGGCGTTGCTGTCGGGCGACTCGCTGAATACGCAGGAGTTCGCCACGCTCGCCGGCAAGGCCTCCGAGGGCGTCATGTTCTCCAACGCCGCCGAGGCGCGTAACCTGCCGTCGGCCGCGGCCGTGGTCAAAGAGTTCCGCGACCAGGGCTTCGAGCCCGAGGGCTACACGCTCAGCACCTATGCCGCGGTCCAGGTGTGGGCGCAGGCCGCCGCCAAGGCCGGCACCACCGACTCCGCGAAAGTGGCGGACACGCTGCGCGGTCAGGCGTGGGACACGGTCATCGGCAAGCTCGGCTTCGACGCCAAGGGCGACCTGACCTCCGCAACCTACGTCTGGTACGTGTTCAAGGACGGCAAGTATTCGGAAGCGCAGGGCATGTAACCCGGCGATCTCCCGACGCATAAAGAGCCCGGCACTCGCGAGAGTGCCGGGCCTTTCTTTTCGCAGCCGAGACGGCGTGTGACCCGCTGAGCGGGCTAGCGGCGGCCGCGGCCCTTGCGCCTGCCGCCGGTGCGGCCGAGGCCGATCTTCTTGGCGAAGGCCGAGCGCTGGGCGGCATAGTTCGGCGCCACCATCGGATAGTCGGGCGTCAGGCCCCACTTCTGGCGATATTCCTCCGGCGTCAGGCCGTAGGCCGTGCGCAGATGGCGCTTCAGCATCTTCAGCTTTTTGCCGTCCTCGAGGCAGACGATGTAATCGTCATGCACGGATTTCTTGATCGGCACGGCCGGCGTGAGCGGTTCGCCCGCGCCGGCGCCCCCTTGCAGGCCCGCCAGCGAGGCATGAATGGTACGGATCACTTCCGGCAGTTGAGTGGTGGCCAGCGGATTGTTGCTGACATAGGCGGCCGCGACTTCGGAGGTCATGCGCAGCAGTTCTTCGTGGGATATCTTGTCGGCTTCCGGCATTTTCTTTGTCCTTTTGGCTCGGCGGGGGAATTCGAAGGCGAGCGGAAAGTTCCGCGCGTGGATGACATATTGAGGAAAGCGTGTCAATTCCAAACCACGCTGTCGAATGGTCACGCTGATCTTGAGTCTTTTATGAATCTCACCGCTTCTGCCGACGAATTGCACAGGACTGCGACAATTCGTCTGCATCGCGGCCGAATTCTGCCACGCATTGCTTGCCGACAATTGTCCGACAATTGCGGATGGTCATCTGGTGGCGAAATCCCATTTTTGTCGTCGAAAAACGTCGTTCCTGCGTTGGTATGGGATGCGCGGGCGACCATCGGAGTCTTCCTCGGCAGGAGATTCGGATCGGCGATGTGCGTCCTTCGACAGGCTCAGGATGAGGTTCTTTCTTTGTGCCAGAAAGATTTTCCCTGAGCCTGTCGAAGGACGCAACTTGGCGCCGCAGAGTTGCGCGTACTGCTAGCGCTTTCGCGGGGGTGACAACTGAGAGGGAAGGTGGGGGCATCTTCAAGCGCCATTGGGCTGGTCTTATGGGGGGTGGGGTGTTGCCGCCGGTCAATATATGGTGTTTTATCGGGGACGGTTCCCCGCGATATCCGAGCCCTTCCCATGTCTTTGGCCCATGTCTGAGGAAACGATCGCCATTGCATCCGACCACGCCGGGTTCGAGCTGAAAGGCGCGGTCAAGGCGGAACTGGAGGCGATGGGGCACAAGGTGCTCGATCTCGGCACTCATGGCCCCGAATCCGTCGACTATCCGGCTTTCGCCGATGCGCTGGCGGACGCCTTGCGCGACGGGCGCGCGGCCCGCGGTGTGCTCGTGTGCGGCACCGGCATCGGCATCAGCATCGCCGCCAATCGCCACCGCCATGTGCGCGCCGCTCTCTGTCACGATTCCGCGAGCGCGCGGTTGGCGCGCGCGCACAACGACGCCAACGTGCTGGCGCTGGGCGCGCGGCTGATCGGCATCGAGACCGCCAAGGATTGCGTCCGCGCGTTCTTCACTACGGCGTTCGAGGGCGGCCGCCACGCCCGCCGCGTCGCCAAGCTCGGTTGAGCGGGCGCCGTCCACCATCCCTGGCAAGAGAGGAAGCCCTGACCATGACACAGCCTGCGGTTGCCCCGGTGACGGATGGCTTCTTCAGCATGCACCTGGCGGACGCCGATCCCGAATTGAATCGGTCGCTGGTCGAAGAACTGCATCGCCAGCAGGACCAGATCGAGCTGATCGCCTCGGAGAACATCGTCTCCCTGGCCGTGCTGGAGGCGCAGGGTTCGGTGCTCACCAACAAATACGCCGAGGGCTATCCGGCCAGGCGCTACTATGGCGGCTGCGAGTCCGTGGACATCGCGGAGACGCTCGCGATCGAGCGCGCCAAGAAGCTGTTCAACTGCGCCTTCGCCAACGTGCAGCCCCATTCGGGCGCGCAGGCGAACCAGGGCGTCATGCTCGCGCTCTGCCAGCCGGGCGATAGCTTCCTCGGGATGTCGCTGGCCCATGGCGGGCACCTGACGCATGGCGCGCCGCCGAGCCTGTCGGGCAAATGGTTCAAGGCCGCGCAATACGGCGTGCGCCGCGAGGATGCGCGCATCGACTATGACGAGGTCGAGAAGCTCGCACGCGAACACAAGCCGAAACTCATTATCGCCGGCGGCTCGGCGATTCCGCGCGTCATCGACTTCCAGCGCTTCCGCAAGATTGCCGATGCGGTCGGCGCCTATCTGATGGTGGACATGGCGCACTTCGCCGGGCTGGTGGCGGCCGGCGTACATCCGAGCCCGCTGCCGCACGCCCATGTGGTCACGACAACCACGCACAAGACGCTGCGCGGGCCGCGCGGCGGCATGATCCTGTCGAACGACGAGGAGATCGGGAAGAAGATCAACTCGGCCGTGTTCCCGGGCTTGCAGGGCGGGCCGCTCATGCATGCGATCGCCGCCAAGGCGGTCGCGTTCGGCGAGGCGCTGAAGCCGGAGTTCAAGACCTACGCGCGCGCCATCGTGGAGAATGCGCGCACGCTGGCGGCGACCCTGCTCGAGGGCGGGCTCGATATCGTCACCGGCGGCACCGATACCCACCTGATGCTGGTCGATCTCCGGCCGAAGAAGCTCACGGGCAAGGCCGCCTCCGACAGCCTCGAGCGTGCCGGCATCACCTGCAACAAGAACGGCATACCCTTCGATCCGGAGAAGCCGACGATCACATCGGGCATCCGACTCGGCACGCCCGCAGTGACGACACGCGGCTTCGGGCCGGGCGAATGTCGGCAGGTCGGGCGGCTGATCGTGCGCGTGCTCGACGGGCTGGCCGCCAATCCCAGCGACAACAGCGCGGTAGAGCAGGCCGTGCGCAAGGACGTGCGGGAACTGTGCCGGCGGTTCCCGATCTATCAAGGCCTGAAATAATACAGGCGTGGGGCAAACAGGGAGGGGGCGGTCATGCGTTGTCCGTTCTGCGCGAACGAAGACACACAAGTTAAGGACTCGCGGCCGACCGACGACAACGCGGCGATCCGACGACGGCGCCAATGCCCGAACTGCGGGGCGCGCTTCACGACCTTCGAGCGGGTGCAACTGCGCGAGCTGACGGTCGTGAAGACCACCGGCCAGCGCGAGCCGTTCGATCGCGACAAGCTGCTGCGCTCCATGCAGATCGCGCTGCGCAAGCGGCCGGTCGATCCGGAGCGGCTGGAGCGGGTGGTGAACGGCATCGTGCGGCGGCTCGAAAGCTCGGGCGAGAGTGAGATTCCGACCTCGGTGATCGGCCAGATCGTGATGGACGCGCTGGCCAACCTGGACCAGGTGGCCTATGTGCGCTTCGCCTCGGTCTATCGCAACTTCCGCGAGGCGAAGGACTTCGAGGAGTTCGTTGGCAAGCTCAGCAGCGACGCCGGCTGAGCCGTCGAAGCCACAGCCGGACGACCTCGGCCACATGCGCGCCGCGCTGGCGCTGGCCGCGCGCGGGCTCGGCCGCGCCTGGCCTAATCCGGCCGTGGGCTGCGTGCTCGTGCGCGACGGCATGGTGGTCGGGCGCGGCTGGACCCAGCCGGGCGGGCGTCCCCATGCGGAGACCGAGGCCCTCGGGCGTGCCGGCGATGCCGCGCGCGGCGCCACGGCCTACGTCTCGCTCGAGCCCTGCGCCCACACCGGCAAGACGCCGCCCTGCGCGGACGCGCTGATCGCCGCCGGCATCGGCCGCGCCGTCGTGGCGATCGAGGATCCCGACGCGCGCGTGTCCGGCCGCGGGATCGCCATGCTGCGCGCGGCCGGCATTCGCGTCGACCGGGGGCCGTGCGCCGACGAGGCCGCCGAGCTCAACGGCGGCTTCTTCCTGCGTATCAAAAGGGGCCGGCCGCTGGTCAGCCTGAAGCTGGCGACCTCGCTCGATGGCCGCATCGCCACGCACAGCGGCGACAGCCGGTGGATCACCGGCGAGGCCGCGCGCCGGCGGGCGCACGCGCTGCGCGCGACCCATGACGCGATACTCGTCGGCACCGGCACGGCGTTGGCCGACGATCCCGAACTAACTTGCCGGCTGCCCGGGCTGAGCGAGCGCTCGCCCGTGCGCGTGGTGCTCGACCGCCAATTGCGCCTGCCGCCGGGCGCCAGGCTATTGGCAACGGTGCACGACGTGCCGACCTGGGTCATCACGGCGCCGGCGGGCGATCCCGCGCGCCGCCGGGCGCTCGAAGGCGCCGGCGTGGAGATCATCGAAGTGTCGGCGGCGCCCGACGGCCGCCTGTCCGTGAGCGCGACGCTGCAAGCGCTGGGAGCGCGCGGCATCACGCGGCTTTTGGTGGAGGGCGGCAGCGCGCTGTCGGCGAGTCTGTTGCAGCAGGATTTGGTCGATCGCATCTACTGGTTCCGGTCGGCGTCCGTCATCGGCGGTGACGGACTGGCCGCCGCGGCATCGCTCGGTGTCGAGCAGCTGGCCGATGCCAAGTTGTTCGCCCGGGACGATATCGAGACAGTGGGCGAGGGTGTGCTGGAAATCTACAGACGATCGTAGGGGCGACCCCGGCGCAATCGGCCGCAAGCCGATTGTCGCGATGTGGTCGCCCCTCAGTCGTGCGGCGGCTCGAGGGCGACTGCATGGGGTCGCCTCTACGCGATTCGGTATGGTCAACTCACGCGCGATCACGATCCGGCATTGTAATTGCTCGTGACGGCTCTAAGTTGGCGGCCATGTTCACGGGCATCATCACCGATCTCGGGCGGGTGCGGGCCGTCAGCCAGCGGTCGCTGACGCGGCTGGAGATCGAGACCAAGTATCCGACCGACAGCATCGCCATCGGCGCCTCGATCGCCTGCAGCGGCGCTTGTCTGTCGGTGGTCGAGCGCGGTCCGGGCTGGTTCGCGGTGGAGGCCTCGGCGGAGACGCTGTCGAAGACCACGCTCGGCGCCTGGCGCGTCGGCACGGCGGTCAATCTGGAGCGGCCGCTGAAACTCGGCGACGAACTGGGCGGCCATCTCGTGCTCGGCCATGTCGATGGCGTGGGCATGCTGGCCGAGCGGCGCCCCGACGCCGGCAGCATCCGCCTGACGTTCGAGGCGCCGGCCGATCTCGCGCGCTTCATCGCGCCCAAGGGATCGGTCGCCATCGACGGCGTGTCGATGACGGTGAACGAGGTCTCCGGCCGCCGGTTCGGCGTCAACGTGATTCCCATCACCCAGCACGAGACCAACTTCGGGCAGCTCACGGTCGGCGAGCGCGTGAACCTGGAAATCGACCTGCTGGCGCGATACGTTGCGCGCCTGATGGCGAAGGACATCGAATGAACGAACTGTCACAGCGAGCGGTGGAATGGCCGGCGGCACCCACATCCTGATCGTCGAGGCGCGATTCTATCCGGAGATCTCCGAGGAGATGCTGCGCGGCGCGACGGCGGCATTGAGCGCGGCGGGCGCGACCTTCGATCGCGTCGAGGTGCCCGGCGTGTTCGAGATACCCGCGGCGATCCGCATGGCGGTCGGCGCGACGGACTCGGCGCCGAAGTACGACGGCTACCTCGCGCTCGGCTGCGTCATCAGGGGCGAGACGACGCATTACGACATCGTCGCCAACGAAAGCTCGCGAGCGCTGCAGGCGCTCGTGTGCAAGTTCGCCCTGGCGCTCGGCTTCGGCGTGCTGACGGTCGAGAACGAGGCGCAAGCCTGGGCCCGCGCGCGCGTCGACGAGATGAACAAGGCGGCCGAGGCGGCACAGGCCTGTCTCGCCATGATCGAATTGAAACGCCGCCTGCAGGCGGATGCGGCGCGCCGATGACGGCCCCGCGTTCACCGGACTCCGCGACCCGCAGTCCCGCCATGGCATCCGCGCGCAGCCGGTCCCGTCTGGCAGCGGTGCAGGCGCTCTATCAGATGGCGTTGACGAGTTCGAGCGCCGAGACGGTCGTGCGCGAGTTCGCGCGCCACCGGCTGGGGCCGCAGAACGAGCCGGAGGGCGGCGCCGCCGACCCGACGCTGTTCGCCGAGCTGGTGCAGGGCGTCGAGGCAGCCGGCGGGGAGCTCGACGACATGATCGCGGCGGTCCTGGCCGACGATCACGACGTCGAGCGGCTGGAGACCGTGCTCAAGGTCGTGCTGCGCGCCGGCGCCTATGAGCTGTCGCATCGCCTGGATGTGCCGGCGCCGGTGACCATCAAGGAATATGTCGACGTGGCCGAGGCCTTCTACGACAAGCGGGAAACGAAATTCGTGAACGCGGTGCTCGATCGCCTGGCCCGCGCCCTGCGGCCCGAGGAGCTGGAGGACCGTCCCGGTGGCCCGACGCCCCTTGCCGGGTGAGTTCGAGCTGATCGCGCGCTATTTCGCGCCGCTCGCTGCCGGGGCGCCCGGCGCCTTCAATCTCAGCGACGACGTGGCGGTCGTCGAGGTCGGCCCCGGGGAGCAGCTGGCGGTCAAGACCGACGCCATCGTCGCCGGCGTGCATTTCCTGCCGGCCGATCCGCCCGACCTGATCGCGCGCAAGCTGCTGCGCGTGAACCTCTCCGACCTCGCCGGCAAGGGTGCGCGACCGCTCGGCTATCTCATGGTCTGCGCGTTTCCGGATGATGTCGACGAAGCCTGGCTGGCGAAATTCGTCGACGGACTGGCTGCCGATCAACGCGAATTCGGACTCCCGCTTTTGGGTGGCGACACCACCGCGACGCCGGGACCGCTCACGTTATCGGCGACCGTGTTCGGCGCCATCGGCAAGGGCCGGCTGCCCTGGCGGGGCGCAGCGCAAGCCGGCGATGCCGTGCTGGTCTCGGGCACGCTGGGGGATGGCGCGCTCGGGCTCGACGTGCAGCGGCAGGAGTTTCCGGAGCTGGATGCCGCGGGCCGCGCGCATCTGGTGGAGCGCTATCGGCTGCCGCAGCCGCGCTTGGGGCTCGGCCGCGCGCTCGTCGAGGCCGGGCTGGTCCATGCCGCCATGGACATCTCCGACGGGCTGCTCGCCGACCTCGGCCATATCTGCGAGACATCGAAACTGGGCGCCGACATCGAATGGTCGCGCGTCCCCTTGTCGGAGCCGGCGGCAAAGCTGGTTGCCGCGCGGCCGCAGCTGCGCGAGCGCATCGTGGCCGGCGGCGACGACTACGAGTTGCTGCTGACGGTGGCGGAAGGCGATGTGCCAGCGGCGCTCTCGATCGCGCAACGCGAGGGTGTGCGGCTCACGCCTGTAGGCCGTATGCGCGCGGGGGCCGGCGTACGCATCATCGACGAGCATGGTGAAGAGATGAGCGTCCGCCGGAGCGGCTACCGGCATTTCTGATGGGTGCGTCGGACGGAAGAGGCCGTATGGCTTGCCAGTTCGGGCAAATGCCGGGATGCTAGCCGCCCCATGACCAATTCCCACACCCGCCGAAACGTCTTCATTCTGGCCTTATGCCAAGCGTTGGCGATGACGGCGATGACCATCACCATCACGGTGACGGCGCTCAATGGCGAGGCGCTGCTGACCGACAAGGCATGGGCGACGGTGCCGCTCGCGCTGCAGGCGCTGGCGACTATGCTGACGACGATCCCGGCTTCAGCGCTGATGCGGGCCAAGGGCCGGCGCTTCGGCTTCACCCTCGGCGCCGCGGTCGGCATGGCCGGCGGCGCGCTCGGCGTGCTGTCGGTGACCGAGAACAGTTTCTGGCTGTTGTGCCTGG
Source organism: Dongiaceae bacterium (assembly GCA_041482855.1). GTDB lineage: Bacteria > Pseudomonadota > Alphaproteobacteria > Dongiales > Dongiaceae > JBGPEQ01. The sequence continues at coordinate 10,669 of JBGPEQ010000017.1, forward strand.
CCAACATGGGCATCGGCAGCGCGGCCGGCTTTGCCGTTTTCTATCGATTTGCCGCCGCCGATACCGCTGACGAGGCGTTCCGCGGTCACGCCATATCGCTGGTGCTGACCGGCGGGGTGGCGGCGGCGGTGTTCGGGCCGACGCTGGCGCAGCTGTCGCGCGAGCTGTTTCCGGCCTACATCTTCGCGGGCTGCTACGGCGTGATGATCTTCCTCTATGCGGGGATCATCGCCTTGCTGCCGATGACCCGCATCCCGCCCCTGTCCCACGCAGAGAGGCGCCACAGCGGCCGCCCGCTGACGGCGATCCTGCGGCAGCCGCCGGTCGCGGTCGCGCTTCTCGCCGGCATGATCGGCTACGGCGTGATGTCGTTCCTGATGACGGCGACGCCGCTCGCCATGAAGCACCACCATTTCGAATTCTCGGATTGGACCAGCGTCATCGAATGTCACGCCCTCGGCATGTTCCTGCCATCGTTCGCGACCGGCTTCGTCATCAAACGCATCGGCGTGCTGAACGTGTTGTGGGTCGGCGCATCGCTGCTGTTTCTGGCCGTGGCGGCCGATCTCTCCGGCCTCGGATTCTGGAACTTCTGGGGCGGGCTGGTGCTGCTGGGCGTGGGCTGGAACTTCCTCTATGTCGGCGGCTCGACCCTGCTGACGGAAGGCTATCAGCGGGCCGAACGCTCGAAGGTTCAGGGCCTGAACGATTTCCTCATCTTCGGCACGGTGGCGGCCTCGTCCTTTGCATCGGGCACGCTGCACAGCGCGTTCGGCTGGACCGCCGTTAACTATGGCGTGCTGCCGCTGGTGGCTACGACGCTGGCGGCGACCCTGTGGCTGATCGGCCGGCGCCGGCAGGCAGTCGCGGCCGAATAGGGGGCGGACAGGGGCGTTCGCGCCTCTTACGGCAGTATTGCGAATCGGTTGCGTGATCTCAGCGCATCTGGCATTTTCCGCGCGCTTTCGCACCGCAGCGGGGGGCAGCCGGGGCGCGGCCTGCGCGTTTGCGCCCAGCTCCTTCCGAACAAGAGGAACTCATCGTGACAGGTCCACTCTGGATTGTAATCGTTTGCGGCATTATCGCCCTGGCCTATGGCGTGTTCCTGATCAAGTCGGTCATGGCGGCCGCCACCGGCACCGACCGCATGCGCGAGATCGCGGCCGCCGTGCAGGAGGGTGCGCGCGCCTATCTGAACCGGCAGTACGCGACGATCGGAATCGTCGGCATCGTCGTCGGCGCGATCCTGTGGGCGTTCCTCGGCAAGTATGTGGGCATCGGCTATTTCATCGGCGCCATCCTGTCCGGCGCCACCGGCTATGTCGGCATGAACGTCTCCGTGCGCTCCAACCTGCGCACGGCCGAGGCGGCGCGCCAGGGCCTGCAGCCCGCGCTGACCATCGCTTTCAAGGCGGGTGCCGTGACCGGGCTTCTTGTGGTCGGGCTGGGACTCATCGGGGTCACCGGCTACTACATGATCCTGCTGGGACAGCAGCTGGAGACGCGCAAGATCCTCGAAGCCCTCGTGGCCTTGAGCTTCGGCGCTTCGCTGATCTCGATCTTCGCGCGCCTCGGCGGCGGCATCTTCACCAAGGGTGCGGACGTCGGCGCCGATCTCGTCGGCAAGATCGAAAAGGGCATTCCGGAGGACGATCCGCGCAACCCGGCCGTGATCGCCGACAACGTCGGCGACAATGTCGGCGACTGCGCGGGAATGGCGGCCGACCTGTTCGAGACCTATTGCGTCACCATGGTAGCGACCATGCTGCTCGGCCAGATCTTCTTTGCCGATGCGGCGCAGCAGCAGATCATGATGACGCTGCCGCTGCTGATCGGCGGCGTCTGCATCCTTGGCACGGTGGCCGGCACGTTCTTCGTGAAGCTCGGCCCCAGCAACAACATCATGGGCGCGCTCTACAAGGGCCTGATCGTCACGGCCGTCGTGTCGGCGATCCTGATCGCCGGAATCATCTGGTGGTACGTTGATTTCAACGCGACGTTCCAGGCCGGCAGCGTCACTTTCACGGGCGCCAAGCTGTTCGGTTGCGCCATCGTCGGGCTGGCGGTGACGGGCCTGTTGGTGTGGATCACCGAATACTACACTTCGACCGCCTACCGTCCCGTGCGCAGCGTGGCCAAGGCCTCGCTCACGGGCCACGCCACCAACATCATCCAGGGTCTTGCGGTATCGATGGAGGCCTGCGCGCTGCCGGTGATCGTGATCTGCGCGGGCATCATCGTGGCCCATGCGCTGGCCGGCCTCTACGGCATCGCGCTGGCCGCCACGACGATGCTGGCGCTCGCCGGCATGGTGGTGGCGCTCGATGCCTATGGACCGGTCACCGATAACGCCGGCGGCATCGCGGAGATGGCGGACCTGCCGAAAGAGGTGCGCAAGACCACCGACGCGCTGGACGCCGTGGGCAATACGACGAAGGCGGTCACCAAGGGCTACGCGATCGGCTCTGCCGCTCTCGCCGCCCTCGTGCTGTTCGCCGCCTATACGGAGGACCTCCGGCACTATTTCCCGGACCTGACCGTCGAATTCAAGCTGCAGGATCCGTACGTGGTGATCGGTCTCTTCATCGGCGGCGCGCTGCCGTACCTGTTCGGCGCCCTCGGCATGATGGCGGTGGGGCGGGCGGCCGGCTCGGTCGTGATCGAGGTGCGCCGGCAGTTCAAGGAGATCCCCGGCATCATGGAGGGCACGGCCAAGCCCGACTATGGCCGCGCGGTCGACCTGCTGACGAAATCGGCGATCAAGGAGATGATCATCCCCTCGCTACTGCCGGTGCTGGCGCCGATCGTGCTCTACGCCGTCATCGCGGCGGTCGCAGGGCGCGCGCAGGCCTTCACCGCGCTCGGGGCCATGCTGCTGGGCACCATCGTCACCGGCCTGTTCGTCGCCATACAGATGACCTCGGGCGGCGGCGCCTGGGACAACGCCAAGAAGTACATCGAGGATGGCCATCATGGCGGCAAGGGCTCGGACGCCCACAAGGCCGCGGTCACCGGCGACACCGTCGGCGATCCCTACAAGGATACCGCCGGTCCGGCGGTGAATCCGATGATCAAGATCACCAATATCGTGGCGTTGCTGCTGCTGGCGATCCTGGCGGCATAGCTTCGACGATGCGCCACGCGAAGCCGTTGACGGGAGCGGCCGCGCGGTTAGCGTTTGCGGGCCGATGACTTCCGGGTTGCGGCTTTTCTGGCTGCCTGGGTGACGGCGTGGCGCGCACGTGTCCAAGTTGTGGAGGTTAGGGCTGGAACGCCTGAGTAGTCTATCTCGGCATCGGTCGCCTTCCGCAACCGATCATAGTCCGTGCGGTCGACCCGATCAGGCATCGAATATCGCGGTTTCTTCGGCATTTGCCCGTCTCACTGAGATAATTCGTCCGATTTGATCTTGCTTAGAATACACTATAACCAATACCCGCCGCAGTTTCGAGGAGTATGCGAGAGCGACCGACCGTGGTTCTGCATACCGTCGTCTTGCGTCGGGAGCTTTCTTGACTCTGGACCAGTCAACAGTTTCAACGATTGGAAAGTCGATATCGTGCTTTTCAAGGTTCCGCGCCCGTTTCGAATCGCTCCAGTCGAATCCATCGAAGTTTTCGTTTACGAGCCGAAACGTGAGCCTGGGTCGCGCCGAAGGTATGTGCCGCCCTCGCATGCGCGTGATCTCGATTCTTTACGACCAATAGAATCGCACTAACGCTGAGGCGCCCAGGTTCGCGGTTGCCGCATGCGGGGTCTGCTAATAACCGGGCTTGGTCTCGCCCTTTGTGAAGCGGCCGATGTTGCCGAACAGCTGTTGCAGGATCGTGAGCCGCTGGCCGTAGGTCGGCGTGGTGCGAGCGACCGGCTCGATCTCATAGGCGTCGTCCATGCCGTAGATCTGCACTTTCTCGACGACGTTGGAGTCGTCGAACTTGACGACGAGGACCTGCTGATCGGTGATGTCGGGCGGGAAGAACGCGGTCGTCGCCGTGCGCTTGCTGACGTAGTACCAGGTCCTGTCATTGAAGGTGGCGACGGTCGAGGGCGTGCCCAGCAGCTGGGCGACCTGGTCCTTCGTCTGGATGCCCGGCTGCACCGCCAGCACGGCATCGGGATCGAGCAGATTGCCGCGCTGGTCGATGCGCGGCGAACAGGCCGCCAACGCGGCCACGGACGCCAGCAACAGCCACCCGAGGCGGGGAACAGATCGAATTGTCATCTTGCAGGCCCTGTCGTAAACATTCGTGGCACGCGTAACGGAGCATGAGGACCGTCGGTGCGCCGGTAGATTCACATTTCGCCGCTTGGGCTGTCAATGAGCGCCAACGGTGGGCGCGCCAACGGTGGGCGCGCCAGCGGCAGGCGACGGGGAGCGCATGATGTTCGAGCGCTGGTTCGCGCGGAGACCGCCCGAGGACAATTCGAAAGAGATTTATCGGCGAATCGTCGCGCAGGCGCGCCGGCCCGAGTTCTACGCCGGCGGCGGCGTGCCTGACAGCCTCGACGGCCGCTTCGATATGTTGGTACTGCACGTTTTTCTTGTGTTGCATCGCCTGAAGGGCGAGCGTGGCGATCCCGCCTGCGCGGCACTGACCCAGGCGCTCGCCGACCGCGTGGCCGCCGATCTCGACGCCAATCTGCGGGAGATGGGCGCCGGCGACCTCGGGGTCGGGCGGCGGGTGAAACGCATGGCGGAGGCGCTCTATGGCCGCATGGCCGCCTACGAGGCCGGCATCGACGGCGGCGAGGCCGTGCTGCGACAGGCGATCAGGCGCAATCTGTTCGGCACCATCGAACCCAACGAAGGCCAGGTGGCGGCCATGGCCCGCTATGTGCTGGCGGGACACGGTCTCCTGGCCGCGCGGCCAGCTGCCGAGCTGGCCCGGGGCGCCATCGATTTCCCGGCGCCGGAGATGGAGGGTCCGGAGGGAAAGCGTTGACCGGCCGGGGTCGCTTCCGTATTGTCCCGCGCTTCTTGCGGCCCGGACCTCGACCATGACCAAAGACCCTGTTCCGCAGGCGGAATTCTCGCGGCCGGTGGCGGCCGACCAGATCGGGCCGCAGGAGACCGAGCGGGAGATCGTCGCCAACGCTGCGGAACGGGCGCGGCTGGTGGAACGGTTCGGCCTGCTGGCGCTCGACCGGCTGACGGCGACCCTGAGCCTGAAGCGCGGGCGCGGACGGTCAATACAAGTGCAGGGGCGGTTCGAGGCCGAGGTGGTGCAGGCCTGCGTGGTGACGCTCGAGCCGGTGCGGGTGCGGCTGAGCGAGAGCTTTACGGTGGCGTTCGGGACCGGATCGGCGGGCGGTGCAGGGGCGGTCGTCATCGGTGTCGATGACGAGGATCCGCCGGAGGAACTGATCGAGGGCCGGATCGATCTCGGCGAGATCGTGGCCCAGCAACTGGCGGTGGCGCTCGATCCCTATCCGCACGCGCCCGGCGCCGGGGAGAAGGTCGAGACCTCCGATCCGGGGGAATCGGCGGCGGAGAAGACGGCGAATCCGTTCGCGGCGCTCGCACCGTTGCGAGAGCGTCGCAATTAACTAACGATTCCGGCAAGCGGCTTGCCGTTGGCGGGGATTTTGGCTAGTAATCGGGCGCCTCACCGCGCCCTTCAGCGAAAGACTGGAAGATGGCTGTTCCGAAGAAAAAGGTCTCCAAGTCGCGTCGCGATATGCGGCGCTCCCATCACGCGCTCGAGTCGGCGTCGTGGGTAGAGTGCCCCAATTGCGGTGAGCACAAGCGGCCGCATCACGTCTGTTCGGCTTGCGGATACTATGACGGCCGTCAGGTAGCCGAAGCCGGAGCGGCGTGACGCGACGCCTCGTCGTCGCAACGAGAATTAATCGGTGGCCGACAGCGTAGCCATTGCCCTGGATGCCATGGGCGGTGACCTCGCCCCCGGCATGGTCATCAAGGGAGCCAACATCGCGCGGCAGCGGTTCCCGCAGGCGCGGTTCCTGCTGTTCGGCAACGAGGGCCGCATCAAGCCGCTGATGAAAAAGCTGCCTCACCTCGCCAAGGTGAGTTCGATTCATCACACGGATATCGCGGTCAAGGCCGAGGACAAGCCGGCGGCGGCCGTGCGCGGCGCGCGCGGCTCGAGCATGCATCTGGCCTGCGAGGCCGTGCATAGCGGCGAGGCCGCGGGCGTCGTCTCGGCCGGCAACACCGGCGCGTTGTTGGCCATCGCCAAGCTCATGCTGAGGACCCTGCCGGGCATCCATCGGCCGGCCATCGCCGGCTTTTTCCCGACCCTGCGCAGCGAGAGCGTGATGCTCGATCTCGGCGCCAACGTCGAATGCGACGCCGACAACCTGGTGCAGTTCGCGATCATGGGCAATGTCTTCGCCCGCACCGTGCTGGGCGTGCTGCATCCGAGCGTCGGCATCCTGAACGTCGGGTCGGAGGAACTGAAGGGCCACGAAGCCGTGCGCGAAGCCAGCGCCATGCTGCGCAACACGGCGATGCCCGGCAGTTTCCATGGTTTCGTGGAGGGCGACGATATCGCCAAGGGCACCGTCGATGTGGTCGTGACCGACGGCTTCACCGGCAATATCGCGCTCAAGACGATCGAGGGCACCGCCAAGCTCTACACCGGGTTCCTGCGCGAATCGTTCCGCACCTCGATGATGGCGCGGGTCGGCTATCTGCTGGCGCGTCCCGCGATCAACAGCCTGCGCACGCGCGTCGATCCGCGCCGCTACAACGGCGCCATCTTCCTCGGCCTCAACGGCATCGCCGTGAAGAGCCATGGCGGCACCGACGC
>JBGPEQ010000018.1:0-16832 GCA_041482855.1 Dongiaceae bacterium
ACGACGACGGTGGCAGTCAGCGAGATCACGATCGATATGAGCAGCAGGATGAGATAGATCGGCTTCTGCAGATAGAAGGGCATGCCGAGGAAATAGGCCGGCTTGGACGACGGTTCGAAGATGGTCCCGTAGTTCCTAAGCGAGAAGCCGTAGTCGATGGTGACATATTGCTGCGTGGCGAAGCTGAGGACCACCATTGCCATCAGCGGCACCACCATCAGCAGGAAGATCACCAGCAGGGTCGGCGACAGCAGGGAATAGCCGCGCAGCGATTCGTTGCGCAGCAGCCAGCCTTTCAGCCGCCGCGCCGACAGCAATGGCGCGGCCGTCCCCGTGCTGGAGCGGTCAAATGCGGCAACCACGCGGCGTCCCCATCCGGCTGCTTCTCAGCTCGCCGAAACAGCCGGACCTTAGTCTTCCCGCCACTAGATGCCGGCCTTGACCTCTTCATACATCGCCTGGAGCGCGGGCTCGTTCTTGATCGTGGCCTGGAAATGGCCGGCCGCGATGTAGGCGTCGATGTTGTTGGGCGTGAGGCCGCGCTTGGTGAGTTCCTCTGGTGTGATCTTGGCATAGACGCCCTTGTTCGCGTGGCCCATGCCGAAGTTTTCGACCCAATAGACCCCGGTATCCACGCTCAGATAGGCGTTGATGAGGTCGTAGACGCGGTCCTCCATCTCCGGCTTCACCCAGGTGGTCATGGCGATGCCGCAGGTCCACGTCATCGGGCCTTCCTTCGGGATCATGAACATCGAGGGAATGCCCTGCTTCTGGAGATTGAGGATGGTATCGTTCCAGGAATCGGCGGCGATGAGCTCGCCGCTCGCCAGGGCCTGCTGCCAGCCGGTATTGTCGTTGCTGTAGAAGCGCAGCAGCGGCCGCTGTTTCACCATCAGGTCCTTGCACTTGGCGACCTCGTCGTCCGTCATGTTGAACGGATCCTTGGCCCCGGAATAGATCGCCGCCGCCATCACGCCGTCGATCAGGCTGTCGATCATCGACAGCTTGCCGGTGTACTTCTCGTCCCACAGGATGCCCCAGCTGTGCATTTCCGCCGGCACGTATTCCGGCGCCAGGTCGGTGCGGAAGGTCGGTGCGGTGAGGCCCCACCACATGGGTATCCACATGCGTTTGCCGCCGATCACCGTATCCGGCACGTTGTAGAGCGTCGGGATGATCTCGCCCCAATGCGCGAGCCGCGACACGTCGATCGGCCGCAAAAAGCCGGAGTCGTTCCACTTCATGACCTTATAGGAGCAGGGCATGACCATGTCGGGATGGAAGCCGGCGCGCATTTTCGACTCGGCTTCCTCCTCGTCGCCCCAGATCGAGGAGTTCGGTTTGGCGTGGTATTTGTCCGTGTATTCCTTCCACATCTCCGGCTTGTCGTAATCGGGCCAGGTGAAGATCGTCGGCTGGCCGTCATCGGCCCGTGCCAGCCGCCCTTGCGGCATGACGGCGACCGCCAGCCCCGCCGCCGCCATCATGCGCATGATCTCGCGCCGGCTCACGCGGCCGTACTTGATCTCGTCGATGAATCTTTCAACGTCCCGCTTCGTTTCCATGACCCGCTCTCCCTGAGTAACTTGGTTGGTATTTTGAACCACTCTACAGCCGTCGCGGGACCAAGCCAAGCGAGCAGCGTTTGAGCGGCCGCCTGCCGCTTTTTCGGGCTCGCCTGCCGCGACCGTGCCGCATCTTCTTCAATCGGCGAGCGCGGCGTGCTTGCGCTCCCAGGCGCGCCAGGTGAAGGCCCATTTGGCGGGGTCGTCGACGGCGGCCTCGTCGAGGCGCGGGACGGAGGCGCGGTGGGGGGCGGTCTTCACCAGGTCGGGCTGGGTGTAGGCCTCGTCGGCGATGCGGCGCAGGGTTTCCAGGCACTCGTCGAGTTCGTCGAGCGAATAGGACTCGCCGGGCTCGATGGTGAAGGGCTCGGGCACCAGCATGGGATGGTGGCTGGTCATGTAATGCTGCAGGCCGTAGTCGACCATGCGGACCAGGATCTGGTCGCTGGTCACGCCGGTGTCCTTGGCGAGCTGCTCCCAGCTGTAGCGCACCTGCTCGAGGCGATGGTGCGGGTTCGTGGGCCAGGGGATGGAGGCGCCGCGGATCTTGGCGATGCCCGCGAGCAGGTAGTTGTTGTTGAGCACGGCCGTCTCGGCTACGGCCTTGAGGCCTTCGGCGCCCAGACTCATGACCCAGGCATAGGCCTTCAGCACGGTGTGGACGTTGCCGAGATAGGCGCGGATCTTGTCGATGGCCTCGGGTCGATCGGCGTCGAGGCGGTAGCGCTTGCCGTCGAAGGCGATGACGGGATTGGGCAGGAACTTCGCCAGGTGCTTCTTCACGCCGACGGCGGCGCAGCCGAGGCCGATGGCGCCGTGCGGGGCCGAGAAGGTCTTGTGCAGGTTGAACTGGCACATGTCGAAGCCGGCGTCGCCGGCCCGGATGATGCCGAGCAGGCCGTTGCCGTTGGCCTGGTCGTAGGCGGCGAGGCCGCCGGCCCGGTGCACGAGATCGACGAACTCGGGCAGCTTCGGGTTGAAGAGGCCGGTGTCCTCCGGGCAGGTGAACATGATGCCGGCCGTGCGCTCGGAGAGCGCGGCCTTGAGGGCGTCGAGCTCGGGGTAGCCCTGCTCGCCCGGATAGAGCGTGATGACCTTGAAGCCGGCGACGGCGGGCGTGGCGGCGTCGGCCGGGTGCGAGAAGGCAGTGGTGATGATCTCACGGCGCCGGTCGAGTTCGCCGCGCGACTCATGATAGGCGCGGATGATGCAGGCGTTGGCGTAGATGCCCTGGGCGCCGCTGGCGGGTTGGAAGCTGAACTCGTCCATGCCGGCGATCTCGCACATGATGCGGTTCATGCGGTAGAGGATCTCCAGCAGGCCCTGGATGGTGGATTCGTCCTGCAGCGGATGGAGGTCGGCCAGCTGTGGCAGGCGGGCGATGTGGTCGTTCACCTTCGGGCTGTATTTCATGGTGCAGGTGCCCATCATGTCCGGCGTCACGTCGACGCCCATGGTCATCTGCGACAGGCGGGTGAAGTGGCGCAGCACGGTCTGCTGCGAGGCCTCCGGCAGGCGCGGCGGCGCCTTGCGGCGCAGCGACGCCGGAATGCGCGCGGTTGCCTTGCCCGCGGCCTTGCGTATCTGCTCGTCCGGCGCCGGCGGAACAATGCCGCGCTCGCCTTGCGTGCCCAGCTGCATGATCAGCGGCTCGGCCCAGCGCGCCGCCTGGAACTGCTCGACGCGGCGCATCATGACACGGCCTCCTTGAGGGCGGTGGCCAGGCGGTCGATGTCGGCGCGGTCGTGGATCTCCGTGACGCAGAACAGGGCGCTGTGGCCGAGGGCCGGGAAGGCGTGGCTCAGATCCTTGCCGCCGACGATGCCCTGGCGCAGCAGGCGCTTGTTGATGGCGGCGACGGTCTTGCCGGTGCGGTCGAAGTTGACCACGAACTCCTTGAAGAAGGCGCCCGTGAAGAGCGGCGCCTTCACGCCCTTGATCCGGCCGATGCGCTCGGCGGCGTAGGCGGCGCGCTGGATGATGCCCTCGCCCAGCTCGCGCATGCCCTGCGGCCCCATCAGCGAGAGATAGACGGCGGCGGTGATGCCCCACAGCCATTGGGTGGTGCCGTAGTAGTCGGTGGCGGCGTGGCGCTTGTGATAGGAGGTGCGATCGAGCGTGCCGACACCGAAGCCGAACGCGCCGTTCTCGGGCACTTGCGTGAGGCTGATGAGGAAGCTCGGATATTCGTCGACGAAGCGGGGCTCGTCGCGGGAGGCGATGAAGCCGGCTAGGCCGCCGCCGCCGTTCATGTGCATGCCCAGCGGCTGCAGCTCGCCGACCACGATATCGGCGCCATAGTTGCCGGGCGCCTCCAAGACTCCGAGCGTGCTCGGATCGACGCCGACCACGGCGAGCGCGCCCTTGGCGCGGGCGCGCTTGACGATATCGGGCGCACCGCCGTCGACGATGCCGAGGGAAGAGGGCACTTCGAGGTAGACGGCGGCGGTGTCGGCGGAAAGTCTGGCGGCGAGGTCCCTGCGGTCGAGCGCGCCGCTCTTCCTGTCGATGGCGACCTCGATCACGCTGGCGAAGGGCTTGGTGAAGCCGCGCATCTGCGACAGGCGGGCGCGATCCATGCTGGCGGGGACGAGGATCTGTTTGCGGCCGGTCAGGCGGCAAGCCATGGCGACGGCGCTGTCGGCGGCGGCGCCCCAGTCGTAGGTCGGCGTGCTCACCACATCCAGGCCGACCAGCTCGCCGATCAGGCTCTGATATTCGAAGATGGCCTGCAGCTTGCCGTGGTCGGAATAGCTCCAGCCGGCATAGGCGGTGAGGAACTCGCCGCGCCGGTTGATCTCGTCGCAGACCGCCGGCACGTAATGCTGCCAGCAGCCGGCGCCGCGGAAGTTCAGCAGCTCGGCGCAACTCTTGTTCTTGGCGAGGATGCCTTCGACGTGCTTGCGCAGGCCGTGCTCCGAAGCGATCGGCGGCGGCAGATCGAGCGGCCGCTTCAGCTTCAGTGCATTGGGGATGGCATCGTAGAGATCGGCGGCGCTGGCGACGCCGATCGCGTCAAGCATGCGCCGGCGCGCCGCCGGGCTTGTATTGGGTATGTATGGATGAACGTAGCCCCCGTCCTTCGGCATTTCCCCCTCCGTGAATTTCTTGTTGCGAGGAAGCATCGACCGACCATTGCAGGGCTGTCAATCGACCACGCGCCCGCGCGGCCGGGAAGATGGTCGATAATTGGTTCCGATGGTTCCGGCAATCGCGCCCTTGGCGGCTGCGGTGGGGCGCGGCTATGATCCGTTCCAATCAAGCGTGCGGATAGCCGCATGCATTGGCAGGGGGAAGCGTCATGCGGGCAGGAAGGGGCGTCGTCGGCCGGGCCGTCAGCGCTGTCGTGCCGCACGTCATCCTGATCGCGTTCTGCGCCGCGATCTTGCTGCCGCTGCTGTGGCTGGCGCGGGTGGCGCTCACCGACAAGGTCACCGCCTACAAGCTGCCGCCGGAGTGGGTGGCGCTCAGGTTCGACAACTTCGTCGAGATCTTCGCGACGTTCGGCTTCGGGCGCGCTTTCCTCAGCAGCGTCATCGCGGCGGCCGGCTCGACGGCGATCTCGCTGCCGCTGGCCACCGCCATGGCCTATGCCTTCGCGCGCTTCGCCACCGGCGGGATGCCGCTGCGCCTGTTCGTGCTGGCGAGCCAGATGCTGCCGCCGGTGATCCTGATGCTGCCGCTGTACACGCTGTTCCAGATGGCCGGGCTGATCAACAGCTGGACCGGCATCGTCATCGCCCACCTCACCATCAACATTCCGTTCCTGGCCTGGATACTCGTCGCGTTCTTCCAGGGCGAGGTCGAGCAGCTGGAGCAGGCGGCGCGCGTCGACGGTGCCACGCGCTTCCAGGCCTTCCTCAAGATCGCCGTTCCCGTGGCCGCGCCCGGCCTGCTGGCGGCCGGGCTGCTCGCCTTCATCCTCAGCTGGAATGAATTCCTGTTCGCGCTCATCCTGACGGGCAAGGCCACCAACACCCTGCCGGTCAGGCTGGCGAGCTTCCAGACCCAGCGCGGTATCGAGATCGCGCTGGTCGCCGCCGGCACCCTGGTGGCAATCTTGCCGGTGCTGGCGCTGCTGCCGTTCATGCGGCGCTATCTGATCAAGGGCTTGTCGCTGGGGGCGCTGAAATGACCCCGGCGATGAAGGTGCGTACACAAACAAACAAATCGAGGGAGAGACGCCAATGAAGAGATTGCTGCTGGCGACCGCCTTCGCATTGGGGGTCGCGACGACCGCCCAGGCGCAGACGGTCCACGTCCTGATGGAAACGGTGCCGGACACCGACTACATCAAGGCGTTGCTGCCGGAATTCAAGGCGGCGACGGGCATCGACGTCGACATCGAGGCCATCAGTTACATCGATATGCATTCGAAGCTGGTGCCCCAGCTGACCTCGCCGGCCGGCGGCTACGAGGCCATCGTGGTCGATTTCTACTGGACCGCAGAATTCACCAAGGCCGGTTGGCTGATGCCGCTCGACGACCTGATCAAGCGCGACAAGGTCGACACCTCCGTCTACGTGCCGAGCCTGATGAACCTGGTGGGCAAGGTGAACGGCGTCACCTACATGCTGCCGTTCTACAACTACTCGATGGGCATCATCTACCGGAAGGACCTGCTGGAGGACCCGAAGGAGCAGGCCGCCTTCAAGGCCAAGTACGGCATCGAGCTGAAGGTGCCGGCGACCTGGGACGAGTACAAGAAGCAGGTCGAGTTCTTCTCGCGCGACACCGACGGCGACGGCAAGATCGATTTCTTCGGCACCATCAACCAGGGCCAGCGCGGCGACTGCATCTCCATGCAGTGGTCGAACTACCTCTACGGCAACGGCGGCCAGTATCACGACGCCAACTGGAAGGCGACGTTCAACAGCCCGGCCGGGATCAAGGCGGTCGAAGACTTCCGCGACGACATCGCCAAGCATGGGCCGACCGGCGCCGAGAGCTTCTGCTTCGACGAAGCCAACAGCGTGTTCGGGCAGGGCAAGGCCTACAGCTTCGTGACCTTCAATATCCTGCTTTCGGGATTCAATGATCCGGCCTCCTCGACCGTCGTCGGCAAGGCCTCGATCGCGCCCAACCCGATCGGCGGCCTCAACGGCGGCTGGGGCTGGGCGATTCCCAACTCGAGCCAGGACAAGGAGGCGGCCTGGAAATTCATCAAGTGGGTCGAGTCCAAGGAGATCGTGAAGAAGCGCACGCTCGCCGGCGGCGCGCCGACCCAGGCCTGGGTGTTCGATGATCCCGACGTCGTTGCGAAGCGGCCCGAAATGGGCAAGCTGAAGACCCTGGTGGCGACCGCGCAGGAGTTCCCGACCTTCACCTACACCGTCGACTTCGTGGAGGCGCTCGGACGAGAGCTCAATCTGGCCGTCAGCGGCCAGAAGGACCCGAAGGAAGCCCTCGACACCGCGGCCGAGGAGTTCAACAAGCTGGCCAAGAAGGACGGCTTGTTGAAGGAGTAATCGGAAACCGGAAACCGGTCTCGTTTGCAAGGGCGGGTCTTCGACCCGCCCTTGCAGCGATCGTGTGAGGCTGATCGATGGCCGCTGTTGCCACCGTCAACGAAATCGTCCGCCGCGACCGCCAGTTCGGCTGGTTCATGACCGCGCCGGGCCTGGCCGCGCTCGTGCTGGTGGTGCTGTTTCCGCTTTTCTTCACGATCTTCACCAGCATGTTCGAATACACGCTGGTCCGACCGGGTTACGACACCTTCGTCGGCTTCGACAACTATCGCAGCGCGCTGGCCCAGAACTACTTCGTCGAATCGATCTGGGTGACTGCGAAATTCGTGGTGGCGGTGGTGCTGATCGAGTTCCTGATCGGCTTCACCGTCGCACTGATGCTGAACGCGGTGACCCGGTTCAAGAACATCTACTATCCGATCCTGCTGATGCCGCTGCTGATCAATCCGGTGGTCGTCGCGCAGATCTGGCGCATGTTCCTCCATCCCGAACTCGGCATCGTCAATTACCTGATCGGGCTGGTCGGCGTGTCCAAGGTGAACTGGCTCGGCGATCCCGCCATCGCGTTCTGGACGGTGGTGATGGTGGATATCTGGCACCAGGTGTCCTTCATGATCATCCTGCTGCTGGCGGGCCTGTCGGCGCTGCCGAAGGAGCCGTACGAGGCGGCGCGCATGGACGGCGCCTCGACGCTGCAATCGTTCCTGCACATCACGCTGCCGCTGATGCGGCCGGTGATCATGGTGACCCTGCTGATCCGCCTGATCTTCGCGATCAAGACCTTCGATCTCATCTTCATCATGACGCGCGGCGGGCCGGGCACGGCCACCGACCTCATCAGCTACTTCATCTACCGCTCGGCGTTCTACGGCCTCGACATCGGCCAGGCCTCGGCCATCTCGGTGGTGCTGCTGATCGCGGTGCTCGCTCTTACCGCTTATCTCTATCGCTACATGCGTTCACTAGCGTGACCCTATGGCCGACATCAATCTCCTCAACGTGAACAAGATCTATCCGCCCGACGTCAAGGCGGTGGAGGAGGTCAATCTCCACGTCAACGACGGCGAGTTCATGATCCTGCTGGGGCCGTCGGGCTGCGGGAAATCGACGACCCTGCGCATGATCGCCGGGTTGGAGACGATCACGTCGGGCGATCTCTATCTCGGCGACCACCGCATCAACGACGTCGACCCGCGCGACCGCGACCTGGCGATCGTGTTCCAGAATTACGCGCTCTATCCGCACATGACCGTGCGCGCCAACCTGAGCTTCGGCCTCCGTCTGCGCCGGCGGCCGGCGGCGGAGATCGACAAGCGCGTGAAGGAGGTGGCGGGCATGCTCGGCATCGAAGAGCTGCTCGCGCGCAAGCCCGGCCAGCTCTCGGGCGGGCAGCGCCAGCGCGTGGCGCTGGGGCGCGCGCTGGTGCGCGATCCCGTCGCCTTCCTGCTGGACGAGCCGCTCTCCAACCTCGACGCCAAGCTGCGGGCCAGCATGCGCACCGAGCTGGTGAAGCTGCATCGCCAGCTCGGTCGCACCATCATCCACGTGACGCACGACCAGGTCGAGGCCATGACCATGGGCGAGCGCATCTGCATCATGAGGGGCGGCCGCGTGGTGCAGGTGGGGAAGCCGCTCGAGGTCTACCGCAATCCCGCCGACACCTTCGTCGCCGGCTTCCTCGCCAGCCCGCCCATGAACCTGCTGCCCGGGCGGCTCGAGGCCGACGAGCTGACCGGCCTGGTGGCGGTGCATGGCAGCCTGCGGGTGCCGATACCCCGCGAGTTCGAGCCGGCCTACGGCGCCTACACCAACAAGCCGGTGATCCTGGGCATCCGGCCGGAGGACATCTACGACCAGCCGCTGGTGGGCGGCGCCTCGGTCGACGTTCGCGTCGTGGCCGTCGAGGCGCTCGGGCCGGAGACCGTGCTCGTGACGGATATCCCCGACGGCGCCGAGGCGTCGGCGCGGCTCGGGCGCGGCTTCAGCGCGCGCGCCGGCGCGATGCAGCGCCTGTTCATCGATCCGCGCCAGCTCCAGCTGTTCGATCCCGCGACCACCCTGGCGATCCCGCGGCCGCAGGTCTGACGCCGCCGCCTGCCGCCCTTGCGGCCGATGGGTCGTTCGGTTACGGTCCCGGCCGCCCGTGCCCCGGGCGAATCGCAAGGCGAGGCCAGCGCGCCGGAGAGGTGCCAGAGTGGTCGATCGGGGCGGTCTCGAAAACCGTTGTACCCGCAAGGGTACCGAGGGTTCGAATCCCTCCCTCTCCGCCAGCGCTAGCGCATTCCGGAAAATCAGTCGCTTAGCGGCAAGCGCCGTGTGAACGGCGGGCGAACGGTCGCGAGCTTGCAACCCACTTTGTAACCCAATCCGCCAGCGACCGTTCTACCGTCATTCTCCGAGCGCCTTCTTGAGCGCCAGGTCGATGCCGCGGGCGGCGTCTTCCTGCATGCCCGGCATGATGGGTGATGCCGTGCCGCTGGGTTGCAAAGCGGGTTACATCCGGGCGGTCTAAGCTAAGCGCTACTCTCTATGCGATTGATGCGTCACGTAAAATTCTACCCGTGCATGTGAAAGGATTAGAACCTTTAGTTCTGTCCTCTGCCAATCGGATGGGGTTGGCCCCTGCTTGCAGTAGCCGGCAATTTTTTTGAAGTGCGGCGTATCAGCTGCGAGAGCTGGTGCGCTCGCTTGGCGTCACTGTCGAGCGGATCATGACTGACGAAACCGCTTCTTCCGGCAAGCCTGCGCACAGGTACGCCGCACTTGCGCGCAAGACCTAAGGCTCGTCGCGGAAGACGATCTGCACTTAGCGACGTTGGGCACCCGGCAGATCGAGCCCGTTCACGCAATCGCGCAAGCGCCCCGAGAAGAGGTAATCGACCGCGACCTCGGCCGATTTGCGCCGCAGGTCGGCCAGGCTGGAGGCGCTGTAGAACGCCGCGTGGGGCGAGAGTATCAATCGGCTCGCCAGCGCCGGGTCACCGTTCCGCCAGGCCACGAGAAGGGGTTCGTCGCCTACGGGCGGCTCGACCGGCAGAACGTCGAGAGCGGCGCCGGCGAGCTGGCCCGATCGCAGGCCATCCAGCACCGCGTCCGGATCGACGATCGGTCCGCGCGCGGTGTTGATCAGCAGGGCGCCTGGTTTCATCCGCGAGACGGCGGTGCGATCGATCAGTCCTTTGGTTTCAGCCGACAAGGGGGTGTGGAGGCTCACGACATCGGCAATCGCCAGCAGGTCGGAGAGGCTGCCCGCTCGCGTGAGGCCCAACGCCAGCTCGGTGCCGGTCGGGCGATAAGGATCGAAGAACACGACCTGCATCCCCAAGGCCTTGGCGCGCAGCGCGGTTGCGGTGCCGATACGGCCCAGTCCGACGACGCCGAACACGCGGCCCGACAGCCGCCGGATCGTCGGCGGCGCGGCGAAATCCCACCCGGTCTTGAGATCGGCCTTGAGCGCGGCGTTATAGGCAACGATGCCCCGGGCCAGTGCCAGGGTCAGGGCAATCGCATGATCGGCCACATCGGTCGTGCCGTAATCGGGCGTATTGCATACGGGTATGCCATGCGCAGCACAGGCGGCGATGGCGATCTGGTCGAAACCCACGCCGGCGCGAACGATAAGGCGGCAGCGCTCAAGGTGGAGCACCAGCGTCTTGTCGAGCATGAGATCGTGATAGCAGACAATAGCGTCGCAGGTGCGCCACGTGTCTTCGGAGATGGAGGCGGTTTCCGAGGGCCGGTAGACGCTGAGCGACGCGCGCGGGCCGAAGACCTCTGCCTCGACTGTCGGTTCGCCGTCAAATTGAGCATCCGGATATAGAATTCTGAGAGTCATATGTGGCCTGTCCGTGAGCGCACGATGCGGGAATTCATGAGGCCGAGCGGTGGATCTTCGCATCGGGACGTCGTATCAGGTCCGGCAAGAGGCGCGTCCCGAGTCCAGGGCCGCTCATCGGATAGATGTGCCCGTCGGCGACGCGCGGCAGATCGGTCACGATCTCCTTGTACCAACCCGTGTAGAACGCGCGTACTGACTCTTGCACCAATGTGTTCGGCGCATTGAGCGCCAGATGCACCGAAGCCGTATAGGTGATCGGACCCGTGCAATCATGCGGGGCGATCGGGAGATGGTGGGCCTCGGCATATGAGGCGACTTTGCGGGCTTCCGAGATGCCGCCGACCCAGCTGAGATCGGGCATCACGATGCCGATGGCGCCGCGGCTGATGAACTCGCGGTAGGCCGCCCGGGTGGCCAGTGTCTCGCTCGCCGTGATCGGCACGCGAGTCGATCGTGCCAATTCCGCCAGGCCGTCGGCATTGTTCATGCGTATCGGGTCCTCGAACCAGAAGGGATTGATCTCCTCCAGCGCCGCCATCATCCGCTTGGCGGTCGGCACGTTCCACAGCGTGTGCAGCTCGACCATGATGTCCATGCGGTCGCCCACCGCCTTGCGGATCTTGCGGAAGGGCTCCAGCCCGCGCGCGAGATCGGGGCCCGAGATATAGGTTCCCTTGCTGGGTGCGGCGTAAGCATCGAAAGGCCATATCTTCATGCCTGTTATGCCCTGTTCAAGAAGGCTCAACGCCAGCTCGTCCGCTCGGTTGAGGAACGCTTCGAAGTCCTCATAGGGCCCTTCCGCAACATCACCCTTCGGCCGCCACTGGCCGGTTATCTGGTTGAGCCGGCTGCGCACATAGCCGTAGCCGGCGCAGGTATTGTAGGTCCGGATCCGCTCGCGAGTGAGGCCGCCCAGCAGCTGATGGATTGGCTGTCCGGTCACCTGGCCAAAAATATCCCACAGCGCGATGTCGATGGCCGAGAGTCCCCGCATCTCGGCACCGCTGCCGCTGAATCCGACATAGGTGGAACGCAGCGCGTGCGAATGTTCGTCAATACGCAACGGGTCCTTGCCGAGAAGATAGGGCGCCGCGCTCTCATGGATATAGGCGGCAACGGCGTCGGCGCCGAAGAACGTCTCGCCGAGCCCGATGGGGCCTTCATCCGTGAGCACATGGACCCAGAGAAGGTTGGCGAACTCGGCAAGCTGTATCGTCTCAATCCCCGTGACCTTCATGGACGTTCCTTTTGTTCAGCGATGGAGATCTGGCACGGCGAGTCGCGCGCCGCGCAGCCTTGTGTATGTCAGAGTTCGATCACCGTATGGGCAACGCAATCGCCGGGCACGACGCGGCCGAAATGCCGCTGGCAGATCAGTAGGCCGCCCTTCTTGAAGTGCACTGGCACGCTAGTTCGCCAGGGGCTCTCGATGAAATGGACGTGGCCGCAGAGCTGGCCGTCACTCACCCGATCGCCCAGGCGCACCACCGGCTCGAAGAGGCCCGCCTCTGGCGCAAAGGCGTAATAGTCATAGCCGCCCCACTCCAGGGACTGCGTCTTTCCCGGCTTCGGCACGTCGAAGCGATCCAGGTTTCGCAGCGCCCCGAGGTGCGCGAGCATGCGAAGGACGCCATGGCGGGTCAGCGATACGCCGGCGGGATCGACGCAACCGCCGCCGCCCCACTCGCCGCCGAGATAGGCGATCTTGCGCCGGTGCGCCGTGGCGGCTGCCAAGCGCGGATCCGGTCTCGCCGTGACCCGCACGCTGCGGGGTGCGCCGAAAGCCCGCATGATCGCCTCGCCGCGGGCATCGAGCGCCGCGTCGCCGCTCTCGTAGAACGCCGCGAAGGGCAGGTAGTCCATCGAGCCGCCGCCCGAATGCAAGTCGGCCCAGGCCGTGCACATCGGCACGAGCACGCTATCGATGTAGTGGGCGATCTGCCAGGTCGGCGTGCCCTCCGGCTCGCCAGGAAAGGCGCGATTGAGGTTGCCGGAGTCGAGCGGCGAGATGCGCGCGCCGGCCATGGCCGCGGGGAGATTGGCGGCCGGCAATATGATGATACGGCCGCTGACATCGGAGACGTCGAGGTCGTGAATGAGGCGGGCCAGGGTCACCTGACCTTCGTATTCGTCGCCGTGATTGCCGGCCATGAGCAGGACGGACGGTCCGTCGCCATTCTTGATCACCGCAACCGGTATATCGATCATGCCGTAGCCCGAGCGGGTCACTGAATAGGGCAGATGCAGGACGCCGACCTGCTTGTCCTTCTTGTCGAAGTCGATCTCCGTCCAGATGAGCGTCGATTTCGTTGCCTCCGGCATTGTCACTCCTTTGCGCCTTTCTCATATTGGGTCGCGAAGACTCCGATGCGGCCCAGCCTAGTCCGGCTCGCCCAGGCAAGCCAGACGGTGAAATTCGTCCAGCAGCAACGCGCACGCTACCCGGTTGCACGGTCTTGCGGCATATCGTCCTTTCGGCCACGATGCCGGCCAATTACGCATCCGCATCTCACTCGAGGTAGTGTTTGTCCAGGCTATGCACTGAGCTTACCCAAGCTCTATCCCGGTCGGCACGCGCACGCGCATGATCGTCGATTGCCATGTGAACCTGTGGGAACCGCAGCATGTCCGTCCGCTCTTCACGGAGGGGATAGCCTATTCGCGGCCCGGCGCGGTGAGCCCGGTCGCCGATCCGGATACGGTCCATGCGGCCATGGCCGGCGTCGATAAAGCGATCGTCTTTTCCCTGCGCTACGCGGACTCAGCCGGGATCGACGGCGACGACGAGGTAACGGCGCGCGCCGTGCGGAAGTATCCCGACAAATTCGTGGGGTTCGCCGCCGTGGATCCGCGCCGGCCGGACTACATGGATCTGCTGCGCAGGGCCGTCGAGGAGTATGGCCTGAAAGGCGTGAAATACGGCCCGATCTACAATGGCGTTTCCCTGCTCGACGAACGCATGGAGCCGATTTACCGGTATTGCACGCAGAAGAATTTGCCGCTGACGATGCATATGGGGACGACGTTCGCCGAGAACGCGCCTATCGAACTCGGCCGCCCCGTTGCGGTTGACGAGGTCGCCAGCCGAAATCCCGATCTCAAGATGATCATGGCGCATATGGCGCATCCTTGGGTCGAGGAATGCATCGTGATCGCGCGCAAGCGGGCGAACGTCTATTGCGAGGTTTCGGCGCTCTTCTACCGGCCCTGGCAGTTCTGGAACACCCTCATCGCCGCGCAGGAATACCGCATCACCGAGCGCGACAAGATCTTCTGGGGAACGGACTTCCCCTTCTCGCGCGTCGAGGAATCGATCGAGGGGCTCAAAGGGGTCAATCGGCTCGTCGATGGCACCTCGCTCCCGCGCGTCAGCAATGAGACGATCGAGCGGATACTCCATTCCAATCCCTTCGAGCATTGGTGGCATGGTGGACTGGCGGTGTAGGGTCAGAAGTTTTCCGGCAGGATGAGGCGACAACTATGCGTATCACGGAAGTCGAAGCCATCCTGCTGCGGGGCGACCAGTCCTATGGCGCGACCGAAGGCGGAAATGAGGCGACCGACAACGGCGACTGGCAGCTGATCGTCCGCGTCGCCACCGATGAGGGGCTGGTCGGCTGGGCCGACGTCGAGACCCTCGCTCCAGCGGCCGCGGCGATCATCGCGGGCCAGGGCATGGCGATCCTGGGGTTCAAGACCCTGTCCGAACTCCTGATCGGCGAAAACCCGCTGGACGTCGAGGCGCTGTGGGACAAGCTCTATGTCGGCAGCGCCTATTACGGCCGGCGCGGCATCGCCATGCATTGCATCTCCGCCATCGACAATTGCCTGTGGACGATCCGCGCCGAGGCGGCTGGAATGTCGCTGGCCCGGCTGCTGGGCGGGCGTCGGCGCGACAGGATCATGGCCTATGCCTCGACGCTGTTCCGTTCGACGCCCGAGGGCATGGCCGAGGCTTCGCGCAGCTACGTCGAAAGGGGCTACCGCGCCGTCAAATTCGGCTGGGGCGTCTTTGGCCAGGATCCTGGCCGCGACCGCGAACTGGTCGCCGCGGCCCGCGACGCCTTGGGTCCGGACCGCGCGCTGCTCGTCGATCCCGGCTGGTATCCCGCGGGGTGGACGGTTCCGGGCCCGATGCGCAGCCGGCGCGAGGCCCTGGAGCTTTGCCAGTGGCTCGCGAACTACGACGTGGGCTGGGTGGAAGATTTCATTCACCCCGAGAACTTCCGGGAATACGCCTATGTGCGCGAACGCAGCCCGGTGCCGATCGCGGCGGGCGAACAGGTCGCGACGATCTGGGATTTCGAGCGCTTCATTGGCGAAGGCTGCGTCGACGTGATCCAGCCGGATCTATCCCGCTGCGGCGGCATCACCGTCGCCCGGCAGGTGGCCCGGCTGGCTGACAGGGCCGGCATCGATCTGGTGCCGCATTCGTGGCTCACCCATCTGTTGAACGGCTATAGCCTTCAGCTCATCGCCACCCTGCCGCGCGCCCGCTACCTGGAATTCAACGTCAGCCAGAGCAGGCTGACCCGGGGAATTGCCCAAGCGCCCTTCGAATTGGCCGAGGACGGCACGGTCGCCATCCCCGACACGCCGGGCATCGGTGTCTCGGTCGATCGCGATTTCATCGCTGCGCATCGGGTCAACTAGAAATCGAAAGGCAGTACGGCGGTTGTCCCCCGGACTGCAGGCGCGCCCGGGAACCGCGCGCCGGTGCGCGATTGACAGGTGATCTCTAGCTTGTAAGCTGTGGGCACTGTAACGATAAAGTGAATGCCACTGTCGCCTTGACGGTCGAGCTTGTGTGCCGTCGGGGGACCAGTAGGTACAGGGGAGACTGTTCTTCGCGCCTCGTCCTGGACTCACCTGCGCAGCGGCGCGGGATCTGCGCTTGGCGTGAAACGGGAAAGAGCCGGATGCTGGATAAGATAGCCGCACTGTTCGATTTCCGGGGATCGGTCGAATACCTGCCCGACCTCTTCTACGGCGCCGTGGTCAGCGTCGAACTCACCTTCTGTGTCATGGTGATAGGCCTGGTCGCCGGCCTGATCATCGCGCTGATGCGAATCTCGCGATCGCGCCTGTTGCGCGTCCTGTCGACGACCTATGTCGAGTGCATCCGGGGAACGCCCTGCCTCCTGCAGCTCTTCTACATCTATTTCGTGTTGCCCGCTTTCGGCATCCGGTTCGATCCCTTCATGGCTGGGGTGACCGGACTGGCGGTGAATTATTCCGCCTATCTGTCGGAGGTATATCGCGCCGGCATCCTCGCCGTACCGCGCGGGCAGCTGGAGGCGTCTCAGGCGCTCGGCATGTCGCGCCGTTTGATGATGCGACTCATCATTCTGCCGCAAGCGATCCGCGTGGTCGTTCCGCCGCTGGGCAATTATTTCATTTCGCTGTTCAAGGACACGTCTCTGGTTTCGATCGTCACGGTCAAGGAATTGATGTTCACGGGCCAGATCATCGCCGCCACCAACTTCCAGTACTTCACGATTTTCACCCTCATCGGAATCATCTATCTCAGCCTGTCTTACCCGGGGTCTCTCTTCGTGAGCTACCTGGAGCGCCGCATGAAGGTGGGCTATCGCCGCAAGCCCAGCCGCCTCGTGGCGGGGGCGACGGCCGGGGGCAATCGCGCATGATACGCCTGGAGAACGTTTGCAAGTCGTTCGGCCATCTCGCCGTCCTGCGCGATGTTTCGCTCCAGGTCTCGAAAGGCGAGGTCGTCTGCGTCATCGGCCCGTCCGGCGCCGGAAAGTCGACCATGCTTCGCTGCATCAATCACCTCGAGGCCTTGGACAGCGGCACGATCTATATCGAGGGTCAGCCGGTCTACCGCTATATGCGGGAGGGCCGGCTGGTCGTCGACCGGGAGAAGCGAATCGAGGAGATCCGCTCCCAGGTCGGCATGGTGTTCCAGTCGTTCAACCTGTTCCCCCATTTCACCGCCCTGGA
>JBGPEQ010000019.1:0-16779 GCA_041482855.1 Dongiaceae bacterium
AACCGGTTGATGCCGGAGATGTCGACGACCGAGTACATCATGGTGATGTCCCGCGTCCCGACGTACGGCGAGGTGTCACCGGACGCCATCGTCGACACCATCACCTTGGGCACGCCGACCGGCAGCCGGCGCATTGCCGGCGTAACCATCGCCGTCGCACCCGAACCGCCGGCGCCGATGACGCCGCCGAGGTCGCGGCGCGTGCCGATGAAGCGTTCGAGCGCTTCGGCCATCGCCGACACCGCCGAGCCGCGATCGCCGGTGAAGACGGCGGCCTGGCCACGGTGATGGTGCCGCGCCACCTCGATCGGGCTGACCGTCGCCGGCGACGGCTTACCCGAGGTGGACACATCGACGGTGACGGTCCGGACGCCCAGCCGCTCGAGGCAGGAGCGGATGAAATTGAGTTCGCGGCCCTTTGTGTCGAAGGTGCCGATCACATAGGCCGATCGGGCCAAACCGGCGGCGACCGGAATCTGCAGCGTGGGCGACTCGGTTGCGATTTCGGCGGGGCGCGTTGTCTCGTCGGCGAGCGTCGCGCCCTCGCCATCGCCATCAGCGGGGGTCACGCCCCAGCGGTTCGGCGGCCGCCGGCCCGGCGAGGCCGGAATCGGCGCCTCCGGCACTCCGGATTCCGCTAGACCTTCTTTCGAGCGCCGCACCTGGAACCAGCGCGGCGGCTCGGGCGCGGCCAGTTCGGCCTCTTCGGCCGCGTCGGATTCGTCGGTGCCCTGGCGGACGCCGAGAAGGCGCTGCCGCAATTCTTCGTTGGCCGCCAGTTCGGCCGCCGGCATGGTGCGGGCGATGCGGCCGTTGACCATCACGGCCACCTCATCGGCGACCTCGGTGGCGACGCCCAGATTCTGTTCCACCAGCAGGACGGAGATCTCGCCTTCCGTGGTCAGCTGCCGCAAGATCTGCTCGACCTGCTCGACGACGATCGGCGCCAGCCCCTCGCTCGGCTCGTCCATCACCAGGAGCCGCGGATTGACCAGCAGCGCGCGGGCGATGGCCAGCATCTGCTGCTCGCCGCCCGACAGCTGCGCGCCGCCGTTGCGCCGGCGCGCGGCGAGCGCCGGAAAGGTTTCATAGACCCGCTCGCTGTTCCACGGGCCCTCCTTGCCGCGCGCGGCCAGACGAAGGTGCTCGTCCACCGTCAGGGAGGGCCAGACGCGCCGCCCTTGCGGGACATAGCCGATGCCGCGGGCGACGATGGCGTGCGGCCGCAAGCCGAGGATCTGCTCGCCGGCCAGCAGGACGCTGCCGCGTGCGGCCGGGACGAGCCCCATGATCGCGTTGCACAGCGTCGTCTTGCCCATGCCGTTGCGGCCGACGAGCGCGAGGACGCCGTGGTCCAGGCGCAGCGACACGCCCTGCAGCACATGTCCCTGGCCGTAATAGACATGGAGATCGTCGATCGACAGGATCGGATCGTGGCGCGCCGCCGCCCGGTCAGCCATGGCGGACGCCTCCGAGATAGATCGCCTGCACCTCGGGATCGGATTCGATCTGCGCGGGCGTGCCCTGCTTGAAGATGCGTCCCAGATGCATGACCGTTACCTTGTCGGCGACCCGCAGGGCGACGTCGAGGTCGTGCTCGATGATGATGTAGCCGATATGCTTGGGCAGACCGCGCAGCAATGCGATGAGGTGCCGGCGCTCGACCGGCGAGAGGCCGGCCGCGGGTTCATCGAAGAGGATCACGCGGGGCGCGCCGGCGAGCGCCAGGCCGACTTCGAGCTGGCGCTGCTGCCCGTGCGAAAGATCGCCGACCGCGATGTCGATCACCTCGGTCAACCCGGCGAGATTCGCGAGCTCGCGGGCACGGACCATGTTGGGATGGGTGGGCGGCGGCCGACGCAGGCCGAAGCGCCCGAGCGTCACGCCGCAGGCCGCCAGGAACAGATTGTCGGCGACGCTGAGGCTGCGGAATAAAATCGAGTTTTGATAGGTTCGGCGAATGCCCCGTCGGATTCGCTCATGGGGTGGCAGGTTCGTCACATCCTCGCCGAAGAACCGGACGCGCCCGCGATCCGGCCGATAGTCGCCGGTGATGACGTTGAACAGCGTGGTCTTGCCGGCGCCGTTGGCGCCGAGGATGGCCAGCCGCTCGCCCGCCTCGATGGCAAGCGAGATGCCTTCGAGCGCCACCAGGGCGCCGAACGACCGACCCACGCCCTCGAGAACGAGGGCGTGGGTGCCGTTGGCTGCTGCGGTGTCCAGCGCGTTGGCCATCGCGGCTCCGGTCGTGCGCGTTACGGACAGGCCGGGGCCTCGCGCGAAGGCTGGCCGGTCTTTATGTACTCTTCTTCGGAGACTCCCAGGGTCTGATTGACCTGCGGGATCACCTTGATGACCTTATTGTAGAGGTTGCCATCCTCGCCGGCGGCGATCTCGGTGAGAAACTCGTCGCCGATGGCGTTGCGGTTGTGATCGAGATGGACCGGCCCCGTCGGCGTGTCCACCGTCTGCGTGGCCAGCGCGTCGCGGAACTTCTTGTGGCCGTCCGAGAGGTCGCCGTTGACCGCATCGAGGGCCTGCATCATCGCGGTCGCTTCGATGTAGTAGCCATGGGAGAACAAGGTCGGCGAGTTGAATGCCTTCGCGTCGCTCTGCTTATAGGCGGCGACGAAGGCCTTCCACTTCGGATTGTCCCAGTTGTCGGCGAGCGGTCCGGCCGACGGCGTGCCGAGCAGGTAGTCGCGACGCTTGCCCTTGGCGCTGAGCACCGACTGGTCGACGGTGATCGAACCGCCGATCAACGGCTTGGTGCCGCCGGCCTGCTCGTACTGGGTCAGGAAGTTGATGGCGTCGGCGCCGCCGAGGGCCACATAGATCGCGTCGATATCCTCCGGAATCGAAGCGACGATCGAGGAATAATCCTTGGTGCCAAGCGGCGTCCAGAACTTGTCGACGACGTGCCCGCCGGCCTTGCAGAACTCGATCATGAAGCCTTTGACCTGGGTGTACGGGTAGGAATAGTCCTCGCCGATCGTCACGACCTTCTTGTAGCCCTTGGTCTCGTAAGCATAGGTGCCGAGGCCGGCCATCCACTGCACGCCATCCGTCGTGAAGCGGAAGAAATTCGGCGCCGGATCGACCAGCGTGGTCGGTTCGGCCGCCGAGGTGCCGTTGATGAACGTCATCTGCGGCTGCGTCTTGGCGTAGTCGCGCATGGCCAGGCCTTCGTCGCCGGACAGCGGCCCGATGAGGATGTCGACCTTGTCCTGCTCGACCAGCTTGCGCGCCGCCTTGATGGCCGATTCCGGCGAGGCGTCGGAGGAGCCGGTGATGATCTCCAGCTTCTTGCCGCCGGCCATCATGTTGTGTTCCTTGAACGCCATGTTGGCGCCCCGCAGGCTGTCCTCGCCGAGGATCGCGAACGGCCCCTCGAAAGTGGCGAGCACACCGATCTTCAGCGTGTCTTCGGCGCGCGCACTGCCGGCAAACAGCAGGCCGGCCGCGACCGCCAGGGGCAAAGCCCCACCAAGCAACTTATGTCGCATCATTTCCTCCCTGGTATGAGGCGGCCGATGGCCGCCGGTTGAATCCCGTCCTCATCACCGATTGGGCGCTGGAGCATGTTGTTCGCGGCGCCGGCGCGATCGATCAAGGCCATGAACCGGCCCCATAGGCCCAACACGCCGTCCGGCGAGAACAGGACGATTGCCAAGAAACAGGCACCGATCAGCGTGTTGAAGCGCTCGCGATCGATGAAGTCGATCGCGAAAGTCCCGAGTAGCACGAAGATGACCGCGCCCAGGAAGGGGCCGACGGGATGGCGCATGCCCCCGAGCACGGCGATGATCAGGACCTCGAAAATCGGGCCGGTATCAACGGTTCCCGGCGAGATCCGGCTGTTGAACCAGGCCAGCAGAATGCCGCCCAACGAGGCGATGAATCCGGCGATCGCGTAGGCCGCGATGCGGTGCGCCGTCACGTTGAATCCGAGCGCGCGCATGCGGCGCGCATTGTCGCGGATACCCTGCAGCGCGATGCCGAAGGTGGAGCGAGAGAGATACAGCACGATGGCATAGCTCAGCACGGCGACCGCGAGCGACATGAAGTAGAACGGTATGGGCGCGCGCCAATCGATACCGAATACCTGCGGCGGCAGAATGCTGGCGAATCCCGAATGGCCGTTGAAGAGGGTGTAGTTCTGCTGGGCCAGGTAGAAGAATGCCATGGCGATGGCGATCGTGATCATGATGGTGTAGATGCCCGTCGTACGAGCGGAAATTGCGCCAATCAGCGTGGCGGCCATGGTCCCGCCGGCAATGGCGACGGGAACCGCCGCCCACCACGGCCACATCAACCCGAAATTCAGGCTGTTGCCGCCGACGATCGCGATCAGGTAGCCGGCGACGCCCGCGACCGTCATCTGCGCCAGCGACACCATCCCGCCGTAGCCGCCGAGGAACATCAGCGACAGCGAAATGACGCCCAGGAACAAGGACTGCCCGCCGATCTGGAAGGCCCAGAAATCCGGAACGATCAGCGGGTAGATCACCAGCAGGATCGCCAGGATCGCATGGGACAAGACCGCTCGCAGCCAGAGCGGCAGTGGGCGCGGCAAGGTGTCGGCGATGGCGCTCATGCCCGCCCCATGATGCCCTGCGGGCGGATGGCGAGCACGGCGACCATGATCACGAAGGTATAGACGACGCTGTAGGTCGGCGAGTAGGCCAGCCCGAACTGCTCGGCCAGCCCGATCACGAGGGCGCCGATCGCCGCACCGGGCACGCTGCCCATGCCGCCGACGATGACGACGATCAGCGATGCCAGGAGATAGCGCGTGTCTTCGCCGGGAGCGATCGACAGCGCCGAGCCGCCGACGACGCCGGCGAAGCCGGCCAGGCCTGCGCCGACCGCAAAGGTGGTGGCAAAGACGCGCTGCACATTGACGCCCGAGGCCGACAGCATGCCGCGATCATCGACGCCGGCGCGGATCATCATGCCGATGCGCGTGCGCGTCAGGAACAGCCAGAGGGCCACGCCGACCGCCACGGAAACGACGAGCACCATGATGCGGATGGTCGGATAGACCTTCACGAAGGGCAGCGGCGTACCGCCGTAGAGCCAGTCGGGCGGCTCGAACTGGTAGGTCTGGCCGGTCCAGATCGCCAGCATCAGGTCGGCCGCCACGATGGAGATGCCGATGGTGACCATGGTCTGCCGCAGTTCCTGGCCCTCCATGCGGCGGAAGACCAGGATCTGGAGAAGGACGCCGAAAACTGCGGCGGAGAGGAATCCGCCGACGACGGCTAGAAACCACGACCCCGTGTAGTCGCCGACCTCGAAGCCGATATACGCACCCAGCAGATAGAGCGATCCATGCGCGAGATTGACGTTGCGCATCAGTCCGAAGACGAGCGTGAAGCCGCTCGCCACCAGGAAATAGAGCCCCGCCAGCGTCAGGCCGTTCAGGAAGGTGAGCACGAACAGCTTCATCGGCGTTCCAGTCTAGTCCCTTCGCCTTGCTCCTGGCTTAGACAGCCTCAGATCGCCACGCGCTGGCGGTGCGGCATCAGGTCCGGCGCCTTGTGGAACTCGCCGTCCTTCATGATCGCGAGAATCCGGTTCTTGTCCTGCAGCACCCGGATGTTGGTCACGGGGTCGCCGTCGACCAGGATGAGGTCGGCGAGGAATCCTTCCTTCACCTGGCCGAGTTCGTTGGGTTTGCCGAAGATCTGGCCGCCCAGGCGCGTGGCGGCGACCAGCGCCTCCGTCGGCGAGAAACCCAGGAGGTTGACGAAATATTCGAGGTCCTTGGCATAGGTGCCGTGCGGCGTCCAGGCGAAGCCGTAGTCGCCGCCAGGCAGCACGCGGATGCCGCGCCGGTGCATCTTCTTGCAGGCCTCGATGGCAATCTCCAGTTCGCGCATGTAGCCCATCTTCGCCAGCTTGTCCTTGCTCAGGCCGTACTTGGTGGCATCGCCGTTGCAGAGTGTGATCAGCCAGGCCAGGGCCGGCGCCACGAAATGCTTGTCCTTGTTGGCCTCGAGCAGGTCGAGCGCCTCTTCATCGACGAAGCTGGCGTGATAGATGATCTCGATCCCGTGCTTCACGCACTGCTTGACCGACAGGGCCGAGCGCGCATGGGCGCAGACGCGCTTGCCGCGACGCTTGGCCTCGGTCACGGCCATGACGATTTCTTCCTCGGACATCGGCGATTCCTCGGCATGGGTGTCGGTCATGCTTTCGCCGGAGAGGTTGAGCTTGATCAGGTCGACGCCATACTTGATGAAGGTGCGGACGATCACACGCATGGTTTCCGGTCCCGTGGAGATCGCCCCGAAGCTCATGAGCGGGTCGGTCAGGTGCGGCGGATTGGTATCGCCGAGGCCGCCGAGGGTGCCGATCTCCTGGCCGTTGGCGAGATAGCGCGGCCCCGGATACTGGCCGGAATTGATGGCGTTGCGGATGACCACGTCGAGGCGCGGCTTGGCCGCCGCCGCGCCGACGCACATGGTGTAGCCGTGGTCGAAGAAGGTCCGCGCCACGACCGCGGTATGGAGGATATGTTCCTCCGGCGGCATCATCGAGATCCCCTCGAGGCTCGACGAGTCGTTCCAACTGAAATGGGCGTGGGCATCGCACAGGCCCGGCATGAGCGTGGCGCCGGCGGCGTCGATCACCGTCACGCCCTGGGTCGGAATGGCGCGGGCGCCGCGGGCGACCCGCCGAATGCGATTGCCCTGCACGAGCACTTCGCCCGCGAACGAGTTCTCGCCGCTGCCGTCGAAGATGCGCACGCCGGTGAACAGGACATTTGCCATCGCGACCTCCCTTGATGCCGCCGGCGCCGTTGGTTTGGTTGCGACGCCGCGAAGCTACAGACTGTCAATTCTACTCAATGCCGCTGCAAGAGGAACTCCTCCAACGCAGCCGCCGTCTCTTTTGCCCGCTCGAACGTCGCCCAGTGGCCGCACTTGGCAACCACGCGGGTGCGCGACCCCGCCAGGCGGGCGCCAATCGCGCGCATGCCCGTGGCCGTCGCGATCGCATCCTCATCGCCGGTCAGCAGCAGCGTCGGACACTTGATCGGCGCCACGTCGGGCGGCGCAGCATCGGCCAGCGCCTCGCAGATGCGGGCATAACCCTCGGGATCCTGACGCATCAGCATCTCCCGGATCATGGCGATTGTAACCGGCTGTTCTCGCCGCGTACTGGCGGCCGTCGAGGCCTGGACGATGGCGTCGGCGATCGGCTGCATCCCCTGGGCCCGCGCCATGGCGGCCCGATCGCGCAAGTCCTGCCGTCCGGCGTCGGCCGGCGCCAGCAGCGGACCCAGCAGGGCCATGCTCTTCACCAGCCTGGGATTTCTCAGCGCGATGTGGAGGCAGACGATCGTTCCCAGGGAGTGGCCGGCAAAGTTGGCGCGCCCGACGCCCAGCGCCGTCACTGCCTTGGCCACCGCATCCGCCAAGTCCTCGAGCGACAGGCGGGCGCTCGTCGGTGAGCGCCCGGACCCCGGCAGGTCCGGCCGAATGACCTGCATCTGCCGACCGACCCCCTCGATCACCGGCGTGAACGTGTTGGAGGTGCCGCCGAGTCCGTGAATCATGACCAGCGGCTCGCCCTGGCCATCGATCTCGATACTCATCCGCTCGATGAAGCGCGTGGCCATCTCTCCGCTTCCCTCACGTCCCGCCGTGGATGCCGAACATGACCCGGTTGATCTCGTCAAGGTGCCGCTTCATCTCGGCGTGGGCCCGCTCGCCGTCGCGTTCGCGGATCGCCGCGACGATGCGCTCATGCTCGTGGGTGTGGCGGCGACGGAGATCGCCGGTCAGGACGCGCTCCTTGAGGCGGCCCCAGGCCGCGTGCTCGCGCGCGGCGCTGATGATGTCGTAGACCCTGGCGAAGATGACGTTCTTCGTGGCCCGCCCGAACGAGCGGTGCAACTCGCAATCGAGCGCCTCGAACTCCTGCAGGCTGCCGGCCTGGCCGCTGCGCGCGATCACGCGTTCCATGTGCTCGATTTCCTGCAGACTCGCCCGCAGCGCGGCGATGGCGACCGCGCCCGGTTCGAAGGCGAGCCGCAGTTCCATCACGTCCGACGGGTTGGCCAGGCGCGCGACCGACAGGGCGGTCTGCCCGGCTCCGCCGGGTTTCGCCGGTCGTCCCGGCGAGCGCGGTTCCGCGACGAAAGTGCCGCTGCCCACCTGCCGCACGATCTTGCCCTCGGCTTGCAGCGCATGCATGGCCTTGCGGATGGTGTTGCGGCCGGCGCGAAACTCCGCCATCAGCTCGATCTCGGTCGGCAGCCGCATGCCCGGCGGCAAGGCGCCGGTGGCGATCCCTTCCTCGACGTAGGCCCGGATCGCCGAGGCGACGCCGTGGGCCTTGGTGCGCACGGTCTCGCGCCCGCGGGTGGCGAACAGCAGATCGAGCGACGCGCCGAGCCGCTCGCCGCGCGCCGCCGCGTGGGCGTGCCGCGGAGCCGCTTTCGTTCGCGTCGATCCGATCTGTCGTTCGGGCGTGCGCATGGCGTTCACAGCTTCCGGCCGGCGCGGTGTCCTTCGAACACCGCCTCGTAGGTGCCGCGCGGCGCATTGGCGTCACCGATGGTCTCGACGGACAGGCCGCGCGCGCGCACGGCCTCGTGCAACCCGTTCACCGATTGCCGCCCCGTGACCATGACGATGGTGTCAGCCCGCAGCGTCCGCTCCTGATGTTGGCTGTGCACATTGTATATCACGGCCTCGTTTTCCCTGATCTGCTTAACGAAATGATGGGGAATGATCTCGATTCCCAGGTCGAACACCTTGGGCATGATCCAGTCGTGGTAGACATCGTACATCGTCTCCATGGCGACCATCGGCCAGCGCGTCACGATCCGCACGGTGGCCGCGCCGTTGAGCCGCAGCTTGACGGCGGTGAGCGGCGCCACCGCCGTCGACAGGTCGTCCACGACCAGCACCTCGCCGCGCGGCAACGCGGAACCCGTCACGATTTCATCCCAGCCGACGCAGTAGGCCGAATCCCATCCCGGGATTGCCGCCGCCGTCCAGCCCTGGAAGCCATCGATGCAGATCCGCGAGCCCGTGGCGATCACGACGTGGTCCGGCCGCTCCTCCGCCAGCACGGCGTCGAGGTTTCCCTCATCGACGGGACTCTCGGTCCGAATGATGGCGCCATTCTTGCGCGCCTGCAGCGCCAGCCAGCGGGCGATGGTGAGGAACTCGTCGCGGTCGGGCAGCAGCGACTGCAGGCGCACATGCCCGCCGACGTCGCGCCCCTTCTCGTGCACGACGACGGCATGGCCGCGCGCCGCCGCGATACGGGCGAACTCGAGCCCTGACGGCCCGCCGCCGACGACCAGGACCTTCTTGGGCTTGGCGACGCGGACCAGGCTGCCGGCGCCCCAGGCGCGCTCGCGGCCGATCTCCGGGTTGTAGACGCACTGCACGCGCTGGCCGGTGGCGGCGTTGCGCCAGCAGTGATTGGCGGCGACGCAGCGGCGGATATCCTCTTCGCGGCCCTCTTTCGCCTTGTTCGCCCATTCGGGATCGGCGAAGAGCTGGCGCGCCAGGCAGATCGCGTCGCCGTCGCCGGCCTCCAGAAGCTCCTCGGCGACCTCGGGCCGCGTGATCCGGCCGACCAGCAGCACGGGCTTGGACGACACGCTGCGGATGTCGCGCGCATAGCCGCGCTCCCAGCCGCCCTCGAAATGCATGGGCGTGTGGATGAAGGAATGGTGGACGCCCGCGGACACGCTGACATAGTCGATATCGACCTGCCGCTCGAGCGCGGCGACGATCTTCTTGACCTCGTCGATCTCGAGATCGCCGGGCCAGAACGACGTCGAATTGATGCGGTAGCCGAGAAACGGCTCTGGCCCGATCGCCCGCCGGATCGCGCGGATGGCCTCGATGGGAAAGCGCAGACGGTTCTCGAACGAGCCGCCCCAGCGATCCGTGCGCTTGTTGTAAAGCGGCGACAGGAACTGCCAGGGCAGATAGCCGTGGCTCATGTGGAATTCGACGCCGTCGAGACCGGCCGCGATCGCCCGCCCGGCAGCGCTGCCGTACGCGGCGATGATCTCCGCGATCTCCGCCTCCGACATCGCCTTCGGCGTCGAGCCTCCCGGATATTCGCCGAGCGGCACCTGGCTCGGCGAATAGGCGAACCAGGTGGCATCGAAATCCGCGCCCGGATCCATCTTCGGATTGGGCATGCCGCGCACGCCGGAGTGCCAGAGCTGGATCGCGAGCTTAGCGCCCTCCTCGTGGACAGCCTTCGCCACCTCGGCCAGCGGTCCGATATTCGCGTCGTTGAACAGCTGCGGCGTAACCAGCGGCGCAGCCAGCGAGGACGGATGCACGTGCGTCGCGCCGATGATGATCAGCCCGACGCCGCCGCGCGCCCGTTCGCGGTAGTAGGCCGTGGCCATGTCCGTGAGCACCCCGCCATCGGTCCAGGTCGGACAGGTCGGCGGGAACACGACGCGGTTGCGGATCTTCGTGTTACGGATCCGCCATTCCGAAAACAATTTCGGATAAGCCGTCAGACGCTTCCCCCGCCAGAAATCTTAGCTCTTGTTTTGCCAAAGCATATCCCTTGCATCCGGCGGCTTCAAGTCGATGGGCGGGGAAAGCGTCTCTTTTCGTACAAAGATGCTCTTTTGCTACCGAAGCGGTGCAATCGAGCGGACCATCCCTAGGCATCCTTCTGCAACGCAGCGAGGCAAGAGCATCGAGCAACCGGAGTCCGGCGAACCGCCGATCGGCGATTGCTCCTCATTTGAGTCTCTTCCCCGCAACGGCGTTCGGGCCTATAGACCCGGGATCGCCGGGCGCGGATCGCCGCGCGCATCTTGCCTCCGGGAGGTCGCTTGAAGCTCATACGCTACGCCCATGCCTCCGGTCCGCGGACGGCGCTGCTGCATGATGGCGAGGTCGTGGACCCGATCGCGGTCGACGAGGCGCTCGGCATTTTCGACGCGCCGGCGCGGCGCTCGCTCGCCAGCGTCGACACGATCATCGCGGGCGGCGCTTCGGCGCTTGCTCAAATCGAACGGGCGCGGCTGGCGGCGCAGGCCGGCTCCCTCGCGCTGCCGCGGCTGGCCGACGTGACCCTGCTCGCGCCGCTGCTGCCGCCGATCATTCTGTGCGCCGGCAGCAACTATGTCGATCACAACAAGGAGAAGGCGGAGTCGCCGCTCAAAGGCAAGGAGCCCGAATTCTTCCTGAAATCGCCGACCTGTGTGATCGGCCCGGGCGAGCCGATCCTGTGGGATCGCCGGGTGACGAAGAAGCTCGACTACGAGGTCGAGCTCGCGATCGTCATCGGAAAGCCCGGGCGCCATGTGCGGGTCGAGGACGCGCTCGATCATGTGTTCGGCTACACGATCCTGAACGACGTCACCGCGCGCGATCGCCAAGTGCGCGTTCGCGACGGCGTCACCTGGTATGAGCTGGGGTCGAGCAAGAATTTCGATACGTCGGCTCCGTTAGGTCCGTGCCTCGTGACCGCCGACGAGATACCCGATCCGCAGGCCCTCGATCTGCGGACGACGGTGAACGGCGAGGTGCGCCAGAACAACAATACGCGCAGCATGAAATTCGGGGTTGCCTATCTCATCCATTTCTTTTCGACCAATATGACCCTGCGCCCGGGCATGGTCATCAGCACGGGTACGCCCGGCGGCACCGGCTGGGCCTCGGACCCGGAGTTGGGCGGCGTGAGCTACAAGCGCGACGACATCGTGCGGCCGGCCGGCTATCTCGCCGCGGGCGACGTGATCGCCTGCTCCATCGAAGGGATCGGGACTCTCGAGAATCGAGTTCAGACCCTTCCTGCCTAAGGGCTGCCGCCGCTTTGAGCCTCGTCGCGCACCGCGCGCACTATATCGCCTTGCCCTCGGCAAGCGCCGCGACGAAGAAGTCGGCGAGGCGGCGATGGAGAACGCGCCGGTTCTTCGGCTTGTAGATGCCATGGCCTTCGTCCGCGAAGGTGAGCAGCTCGTAGGGCTTGCCGGCGGCATCGAGGGCGCGGCAGACGACGCGCATGTTCTCCGGCGTCACGTTGGGATCGCGCATGCCCTGCACGATGAGCAGCCGGCCCGCGATGTTCTGGATGAAATGGATCGGCGAGCGCTCGCGATAGAGCGCGGGCCGCGTGGTCGGCGAGCCGCCCATCATCTCGTGGCACATTGGGCGCAGGTCCGGGCGCGTCGTTTCGTAGTCGATGACGAGATCGGTCATGCCGCAGACCGGCGCCGCGGCGGCGAAGACATCCGTCGGATAGCGCGTGATCGCGCACCAGGAGCTGTAGCCGCCATAGGAGAGGCCGGTGATGCCGATGCGGCCGGGCTCCGCCAGGCCGGCGGCGATCAAGGCCAGCGCGCCCGTGCGAATGTCCTCCTGCTCGAGGCCGCCCCAGCCCTGGGCCTTGATCGACTCCTGGAACGCCATGCCGAAGCCCGTGCTGCCGCGATAGTTCGGCGCCAGCACGTTGAAGCCGCGGGCGATGAGATACTGGACCAGCGGGTCGAACTCGTCTTCGTCGCGCAGCGCCGGACCGCCATGGACGACAAGCACGGCGGCACGGGCGCGGCCGGCCGCGCGATAGAGCCAGCCCTGAATCTCCAGGCCATCGACCGAGCGCCAGCGGAAGTTCTCCGCGGGGGTCAACTCGGCGGGACGCAAGTCCGTTTCTTTCCAGAGCGATGAAACGGCGGTCGCCTGCTGCGGCGCCGCCTGCGGAAAGGCGACGAGCTCCACGGGCTGGCGCGCATGGCCCTGGCGCGCCATCCAGCGGCCGCGACCGACCGGCGCCAGCGGCTTCAGCTGCTCGACGAAGGGGCGCTCGCGGCCGGTGACGGGATCGAGCAGGCTGAAGTGGGGAATGGCATTGGTCGCTTCGCCGACGAGAATCTCGTCGCTGCCCTGCGGCCAGCGCGCGCTCTCGACGTTTCTCCCGGCATCGTCGATCAGCCATTGCAGGCGGCGATCGCTCAGCCGCCAGAGGCCGACGCGCGCGCGGTCGTTGGTCTCGTGCAGGACCACCAGCTGCCCGCCGTCGGGCGACCAGGACGCCGATATCCTGTCCAAATCGGCAAGGGCCAGGATCTCTTCGTCGCGCCTGCCTTCGATATCGACGAGCCAGAGCGTCTGGCCCGCCGGATGGCGGTCGCAGCGCCCGTAGACCACATGGGTGCCCGGCCGATTGAGGCGCGGGCGGGTATCCGCCGGGCCGCGCGGGCGCGCCAGCGCGATGCGCTCGCCGGTCTCGATATCCTGCCGGTGGATCCGGGTCGCCTCCGTCGGCCGCCCGTCATCCTCGACATTGGCGGCATAGATCAGCCAGCGGCCGTTTGGATGCAGGTCGCCGCCGACGATGAAATAGCCGGGCTCCGGGTCGGTCAGCAGGCGCGGCGCCTCGCCGCCCTCGACCGCGACGATGTGCAGCCGCACCTTCTCGTCGCCGCCGTCCGTCAGCGCCAGGACCAGATGCCGGCTGTCGGCCGACCAGGATTCGACCGCGGCGTCGTGCGGGCCGAAGGTGAGGCGGCGCGGCGGGCCGCTGCCGTCGGTCGCGGCCACATAGACGCAGGCGACGGGATCGCGGCCGAGCCAGGTCCAGGCCACCCAGCGGCCATCGGGCGACACCGATGGGGCCAGCATCTCCGGCAGCGCGACCAGGGCCTCCACCGTCAGAGGGCGGTGCTCATCGGCTAGGCCGGACGAAGGGGCGGCTGCGATCAGGTCGGGCAAATACCTCTCCCTTCAAGGTCGCGCCCGGCCATGGCCAAACAGCACTGGCCTTCACTCTATCGCCGGTCGCCGGGGATTGCTGCGCGGATGCTAGACTGCCATAAAACCGGGCGTCAAGTTTGCGAGTTCATTCTATGTTCCAATCCAGTTCGGCGCAGGGCGGGCCGGTTTCATGACTCGAAAGCGGCTGCGCGATCTCGGCTATGCCGTCGGGCGTCTGCCGCCCGGACCCAACAATGCCATCACCGACGTCGCCGGCGTGCGCGTGGGCTACGCGACCGTGGTCGCCGACCGGCCCCGCCTGGCGCGGACGGGCGTCACCGCCATCGTTCCGAACGACGGCCGGATCTGGGACCGCTGCCTGTTCGCCGGCGCGCATGTCCTCAACGGCTTCGGCGAGATGACCGGCCTCGCCTGGCTGAACGAAGCCGGCCTGTTGAACGCGCCCATCGCCCTGACCAACACGCACGATGTCGGAACCGTGCGCGACGCGCTTGTCACGGCGGCCAATGACCGCGGCCATCGCCACAACCATATGCTGCCG
Organism: Dongiaceae bacterium; assembly: GCA_041482855.1. Classification (GTDB taxonomy): domain Bacteria; phylum Pseudomonadota; class Alphaproteobacteria; order Dongiales; family Dongiaceae; genus JBGPEQ01. The sequence continues at coordinate 14,269 of JBGPEQ010000019.1, forward strand.
GTCGCGGCCGAGACCTGCGACGAGGGCTTCAGCGACGCCGCCGCCCATCACGTCACGGCGCGCCATCTCTTCGAAGCGCTCGAGAGCGCGTCCGGCGGCGTCGTGGCGGAGGGCAATGTCGGCGGCGGCACGGGCATGGTGTGCCATGACTTCAAGGGCGGCACGGGCACCGCGTCGCGCGTCGGCCGGGCCGCCGGCCAGGACTTCACCGTCGGCGCGCTGGTGCAGGCGAACTATGGGAGCCGCGCCGATCTCAGGATCGACGGCGTGCCCGTCGGCCGCGAGATCGGGCTCGACCGCGTGCCCGTGCCGGACTGGCGGGGGGCAAAGGGCGCCGGCTCGATCATCGTCGCGCTGGCGACTGACCTGCCACTGCTGCCGCTGCAATGCCGGCGGCTGGCGCAGCGGGCCGGCCTCGGCCTCGCCCGCGTCGGCGGCGTCGGCCACAACGGCAGCGGCGATATCTTCATCGCCTTTTCGACCGGCAATGTCCTGCCGCTCGGCAGCGCCGCCATGCTGACGGACCTCAGGATGCTGCCCAACGAGGAGATCGATCCGCTGTTCGAGGCGGCGATCGAGGCGGTGGAGGAATCCATTCTCAACGCGCTCGCGATGGCCGAGACGATGACCGGCCTGCATGGCCGCACCGTGCATGCCCTGCCCTACGACCTGCTGGCAGAGGCGATGGCCCGCTACCGCCGGCGCGACTGACGGATCGGCCGTCGCGGTCCATCCGTCGTAGGGGCGAGCGGCGCTCGCCCTTGTTGCCTCCGCCCGGGTCGTCGGAGCTTTGGATCGAACAAGGGCGAGCGCCGCTCGCCCCTACAAATAACGGCGATGTGCGTTCACGCGGGTGAGTCCTACTCCTCGCCCGCATAGTGGCAGGCGACGAGATGGCCGCCGCCGTGATCGGCGAGCGCGGGTTCCTCGCGGTGGCAGCGCTCGGTGGCGCGCGGGCAGCGGGTGCAGAAGCGGCATCCCTGCGGCGGATTGAGCGGCGACGGCAGGTCGCCGTGGAGCACGATGCGCCGACGCGAACGCTCCTGCCTGGGATCGGGCACGGGAATCGCCGAGATCAGCGCCTGGGAATAGGGATGCAGCGGCCGCGCGTAGAAGGCGTCGCGCTCGGCCACCTCCATCACCCGGCCGAGATAGAGCACGAGCACGCGGTGGCTGATGTGGCGCACGACGCTCAGGTTGTGCGAGATGAACAGCAGCGCCAGGTCGTTCTCCTTCTGCAGGCGGCGCAGCAGGTTGATGATCTGCGCCTGGATGGAGACATCGAGCGCGGAGACCGGCTCGTCGCACACCACCAGCTTGGGGCGCAGGATCATGGCGCGGGCGATGCCGATGCGCTGGCACTGTCCGCCGGAGAATTCATGCGGAAAGCGCCTGACCATTTCCGGCGCCAACCCGACCTCCCGCATCGCGGCCATGACCCGGCGATCGGTCTCGGCCTTGCCGAGGCCGGGCTCGAAGGTCTTGACGGGACGGGCGATGATTTGCCCGACGGTCATGCGCGGATCGAGCGATGCCAGCGGATCCTGGAAGATGATCTGCATGTTGCGCCGCTCGTTCCGCAGCGTGGCGGCGTCCAAACCGTGGAGATCGCGCCCGAGCCACACGATGTTTCCGGAGGTCGACTTGATGAGGCGCAGGATGGCGCGCCCCAGGGTCGACTTGCCGCAGCCGGATTCGCCGACGATGCCGAGCGTTTCTCCGGCCCGCAATTCCAGGGAGACGCCGTCGACCGCCTTCACGGACCCGGCCGAACCGCCGAACAGCCCGCGGCCGAGCGGGAAATGGACCTTCAGATCCTGCACCGATAGCAGGACGTCGCTCACGGCGTCAGCTCGCTTTCATAGCAGGCGAGCGCACGTCCGGAGGCGGCGCGCTGCAGCGCGGGCGGCTCAAAATTGCAGCGTTCGACTTTCAGCGGACAGCGCGGCGCGAACGGGCAGCCGGGCAGATCGCCCGTAGCCGCCCGCGGCTGACCGGGAATCGTCCGCAGCTCGCCAAGTAGGGTGTCGTCGAGCCGCGGCATCGAGGCGAGCAGACCCCGGGTGTAGGGATGGCGCGGATCGTAGAAGATTTCGTCGATCGTCGCCTGCTCCATGATGCGGCCGCCATAGAGCACGATGACGCGGTCGCAGAGGCGCGCGATGACGCCGAGGTCGTGGGTGACGATCGCGATCGCCGCGTTGAGGTCGCGGGCGAGGTCGGCCAGCAGCTCCAGAATCTGCGCCTGCACGGTGACATCGAGCGCCGTGGTCGGCTCGTCGGCGAAGAGCAGCGACGGCTCGCACAGGAGCGCCATCGCGATCATGACCCGCTGGCGCATGCCACCCGAAAATTCATGCGGATAGAGCCTGATGCGTCGCCTGGCTTCGGGGATGCGGACGCGCTCGAGCATGCGCACGGCGATGTCGAGCGCCTCGGCGCGGGCGACGCGGCGGTGGGTCGTCAGCACCTCGGTCAGCTGGTCGCTGACCCGCATATACGGATTGAGCG
>JBGPEQ010000020.1:0-16606 GCA_041482855.1 Dongiaceae bacterium
GGTGCTGTTCGTCAACGCCATGCCGCTCGCGGTCATCGAGTTGAAGAACCCCGCCGACGAGAGCGCCACGCTCTGGGGCGCCTTCGACCAGATCCAGACCTACAAGGCCGAGATCCCCGCCCTGTTCGCCACCAATGCCGCCCTCGTCATCTCCGACGGCGTCTATGCGCGCATGGGCACGCTCACCGCCGAGCGCGAGCGCTTCATGCCCTGGCGCACCATCAGCGGCGAGGGGCTGGCGCCGAAGTTCATGCCGGAAATCCAGGTCATGATCGAAGGCGCCTTCGAGAAGCGCCGGTTCCTCGATCTCATCCGGCATTTCATCGTCTTCGAGGACATGGGCGGCGGCACGCTGCTGAAGAAGATGGCCGGCTATCACCAGTATCACGCCGTCAACGTCGCCATCGAGGAGACGCTGCGCGCCTCCCAGCAGCAACGCGAGCGAATGCCGGCCGGCATGGCCGACGAGCGCGGCCGCTACATGGCGGATCGCCAGCCCGGCGGCGAGCCCGGCGATCGCCGCGTCGGCGTGGTCTGGCACACCCAAGGCTCCGGCAAGAGCCTGACCATGGCCTTCTACGCCGGCCGGGTGATCCTGCATCCCGCCATGGAGAATCCCACGCTCGTCGTGCTGACCGACCGCAACGACCTCGATGAACAGCTCTTCGCCACCTTCGGCCGTTGCCGGGAGCTGCTGCGCCAGCCGCCGGTAAAGGCCGCCAGCCGCGCCGACCTGCGCAAGAAGCTGCGCGTTGCCGCCGGCGGCGTCGTGTTCACGACGATCCAGAAGTTCATGCCGGAAGAGAAGGGGGACCGCCATCCCCTGCTGTCGGATCGCCGCAACATCGTGGTGATCGCCGACGAGGCGCACCGCAGCCAGTACGATTTCATCGACGGCTTCGCCAAGCACATGCGCGATGCGCTGCCGAATGCCTCCTTCATCGGTTTCACCGGCACGCCCGTCGAGCTTGCCGATAAGAACACGCGCGCCGTGTTTGGCGACCACATCAGCATCTACGACATCAAGCGCGCGGTCGAGGATGGCGCCACCGTCCCGATCTACTACGAGAGCCGCCTGGCCAAGCTGGCGCTCGACGCGGCCGAGCGTCCGCGCATCGATCCCAGGTTCGAGGAGGTCACGGAAGGCGAGGAGGTCGAGCGCAAGGAGAAGCTGAAATCAAAGTGGGCACAGCTCGAGGCCATCGTCGGCGCCGACAAGCGCCTCAAGCTTATCGCCGAGGATCTGGTTGCGCATTTCGAGCACCGGCTCGAAGCCATGGACGGCAAGGCCATGGTCGTCTGCATGAGCCGCCGCATCTGCATGGACCTCTACGACGCCATCGTCGCCCTGCGCCCGCAATGGCACGACGAAGCCGACGATCGCGGCGTCCTTAAGGTCGTCATGACCGGCAACGCCAGCGAAGGCCCGCGCGTCGCCTCCCACGCCCGCAACAAGAAGCGGCGCGAGGGTCTGGCCGACCGCTTCCGCGATGCCGACGATCCCTTCAAGATCGTCATCGTCCGCGACATGTGGCTCACCGGCTTCGATGCCCCCAGCCTCCACACGATGTATGTCGACAAGCCGATGCGCGGTCATGGCCTCATGCAGGCCATCGCCCGCGTGAACCGCGTCTTCCGCGACAAACCCGGCGGCCTGGTCGTCGATTACCTTGGCCTTGCCGACGAACTGCGCAAGGCACTGGCGAACTACACCGAGAGCGGCGGCAGCGGCGAGGCCGCGATCGAACAGGAAAAAGCCGTGGCGCTGATGCTGGAGAAGTACGAGGTCTGCCGCGGTCTGTTCCACGGTTTCGATTGGTCGCGCTGGGTCACGGGCAAGGCGCAAGAGCGGCTCTCGCTGCTGCCGCCCGCGGCCGAGCACATTCTCGCGCAGAAGGATGGCAAGCCGCGCCTGCTTCAAGAGGTGAATGAATTGTCGCGGCGGTTTGCGTTGGCCGTCCCCCATGAAGACGCGCTTCGCATCCGTGACGACGTTGGCTTCTTCCAGGCCGTCCGCGGCGTCCTCGCGAAAGGCGTGCCCGGCGAACGCCGGAGCGACGAGGACATGAATCACGCCATCCGTCAGATCGTGTCCCAGGCCGTCGCCTCCGACCAGATCATCGACATCTTCGCGGCCGCCGGCCTGAAGAAGCCGGATATCTCGATCCTCTCCGACGAGTTCCTTTCCGAGGTGCGCGGCATGCCCCACCGCAACCTCGCCGTCGAATTGCTCCAGCGCCTGCTCCGGGGCGAGATCCGCAACCGCCGGCGCCGCAGCCTCGTGCAGGCGCGCTCGTTCGCGGAGATGCTCGAACAGGCCGTGCGCCGCTACCAGAACCGCGCCGTCGAGACGGCGCAGGTCATCGAGGAACTGATCGCGCTGGCCCAGCAGATGCGCGCCGCCAACGCCCGCGGCGAGCAGCTGGGCCTTTCGGACGACGAGCTGGCCTTCTACGACGCCCTCGAAACCAACGATAGCGCGGTCAAGGTCCTGGGCGAGCCGACCCTCAAAATGATCGCCCAGGAACTGGTCAAATCGGTGAAGGCCAACGTCACCATCGACTGGACCGTGCGCGAGAACGTCCGCGCCCAGCTCCGCGTCCTCGTCAAACGCATCCTCCGCAAATACGGCTACCCCCCCGACAAGCAGGAGAGAGCCACTCAGACGGTCCTGGAACAGGCCGAACTGCTCGCCCCTCAGTGGGTCTGAAATCCGGCCCGCGCTGCCGGACGTTCACCGCCCGAATCCGCGCGCTCAGGCCTCGAATCCTGGCTCTGAGAGGGCTCTCACGTGCCGAATCTGCACATAGTCATGTCATTGATTCCATTGCCTGATTTTTTAATGCATGGGGTTGTTTTGCACTTTTCGTGTTTTCCGGCTCCACCCCGCCTTTTACGCAAAAATGTTTCACGTGAAACATCGCGCCATGTTTCACGTGAAACCGTTTTCTCCAGCCGACTCGCCCTGCCATTGCGCCGGCCCGGCCCCGTCCCTATGTTCCCGCCGCGCCCATGACCGACCTCGCCCATATCCGCAACTTCGCCATCATCGCCCATATCGATCATGGCAAGTCGACCCTGGCCGATCGCCTGATCCAGGCCTGCGGCGGGCTCACCGCGCGCGAGATGCGCGAGCAGGTGCTGGATTCCATGGATATCGAGCGCGAGCGCGGCATCACCATCAAGGCGCAGACCGTCCGCCTCGCCTATACCGCCAAGAACGGCCAGCTCTACCAGCTCAACCTCATGGATACGCCGGGTCACGTGGACTTCTCCTACGAGGTGTCGCGCAGCCTGGCCGCCTGCGAGGGCTCGTTGCTGGTGGTCGATGCCACCCAGGGCGTCGAGGCGCAGACCCTGGCCAACGTCTACCAGGCCATCGACGCCAACCACGAGATCCTGCCCATCCTCAACAAGATCGACCTGCCGGCCGCCGAGGTCGAGCGGGTGAAGCAGCAGATCGAGGATGTCATCGGCCTCGATGCCTCCGGCGCCATCCCGATCTCGGCCAAGACCGGCCTCAACATCGACCAGGTGCTGGAGGCCATCGTCCACCGGCTGCCGGCGCCCACCGGCCACCCCGGCGAGCCGCTGAAGGCCCTGCTGATCGACAGCTGGTACGACAGCTATCTCGGCGTGGTGGTGCTGGTTCGGGTCAAGGAGGGCGTGCTGAAGACCGGCATGAAGGTGCGGCTGGTCTCGACCGGCGCCGCCTACCAGGTCGAGCGCGTCGGCTACTTCACGCCCAAGCCCCAGCCCACCGATCAGCTCACTCCCGGCGAGGTCGGCTTCCTCACCGCCGGCATCAAGGACGTCGCCGACACCAAGATCGGCGACACCATCACCGAGGAGCGCCGGCCCTGCGCCGTGCCGCTGCCTGGCTTCAAGCCCTCGGTGCCCGTGGTGTTCTGCGGCCTCTTCCCGATCGACGCCGCCGAATACCAGCAGCTGCGCGAGAGCCTGGCCAAGCTGCGCCTCAACGACGCCAGCTTCCACTTCGAGCCGGAGACCTCGGCCGCGCTGGGCTTCGGCTTCCGCTGCGGCTTCCTGGGGCTGCTGCACCTCGAGATCATCCAGGAGCGGCTGGAGCGCGAGTTCAACCTCGACCTCATCACGACGGCGCCCTCGGTCGTCTACCGCATCCACCTCACCAGCGGCGAGATGAAGGAGCTGCACAACCCCGCGGACATGCCGGACGAGGGGCGCATCGACCACATCGACGAGCCCTGGATCAAGGCCACCATCATCGTCCCCGACGAATACATCGGCCCGATCCTGAAGCTGTGCGAGGAGCGTCGCGGCGTGCAGCAGGAGCTGAACTATGTCGGCACCCGCGCCATGCTGGTCTACAAGCTGCCGCTGAACGAGGTGGTCTACGACTTCTACGACCGCCTGAAATCGGTGTCGCGCGGCTATGCCAGCTTCGACTACCACCTCGACGGCTATCAGCTCGGCGACCTCGTGAAGCTCTCGATCCTCGTCAATGGCGAGCCGGTCGACGCCCTCGCCATCATCGTCAACCGCGCCAATGCCGAGGGCCGCGGCCGCCATCTCTGCGAGCGGCTGAAGGAGCTGATCCCGCGCCAGTTGTTCAAGATCGCCATCCAGGCCGCCATTGGCGCCCGCGTCATCGCCCGCGAGACCGTCAGCGCCCTGCGCAAGGACGTCACCGCCAAATGCTACGGCGGCGACATCACCCGCAAGCGCAAGCTCCTGGAGAAGCAGAAGGAGGGCAAGAAGAAGATGCGCCAATACGGCAGCGTCGAGATCCCCCAATCCGCCTTCCTCGCCGCCCTCAAGATGGGCGACGATTAAGACGGGCGACCTGCCGGTCGCCCCTACGTCCCGTCGTCTGTAGGGGCGACCGGCAGGTCGCCCGCTATCGCCGTCGCACGATCTTGAACAGGGTGACCACCGCCCCCAGCACCGCCGGCACCAGCCAAGCCGGCTGCGTCAGCACCCACTGAAACGGCGGCCACAGCCAGGCCGCGATATGCCGTTCGATCGCCGGCTGCACCAGCAGCAGGCTGTTCTTATGGAGCTCGAACCAGCGCTGTCCGAGCGGCGTGTTCTTCCAGGGATTGCCGGCCGCAAAGTCCATCACGTCCCACGCCACGAACAGCAGGGCGAGGCCGAACAGAACCGCGATCAGGATCCAGGCGCGCGATCGTCTCATGGGCGCACCCTATCGCGCCCGGACGTCGCTGCAAATCAACTGCTGTTGAAGCCGGCGTGAACGTCGCCCGGCCGGGTGAGGCTTACGCCTGTTCTTCTTTCGGGCGAACCGCTTCGCGCACCGAGGTGAGGACGCGCTTCCAAAGCGGTGTCGGCCGCAGGCCCGCCAGCGAGTGCACGAACTGGAAGTGATCGTAGATCAGGAAGCTAAGACCGATGAGGCCCAGGACCAGCCAGGCCGGCCAGTTCAGCACCCATTCGCTCACCGCGTTGATGGCCGAGGGGAAGTAACGCTCCATGACCGACTCGAAGGCATTCAGGGTATTGCGGTCGATCTGGTGCCAGAACTGGCGCGCCGGGAGGATGATCCAGTCGCCCTTGTCGTACCAGCCATATCCCTCGATGATGCCGACCGCCAGACCCCAGGCGATGGAGAACCAGCCGAGGACGCGGGCCGCTCGCATGTTGCTGCGGGCAACCAGGCCGAAGAACATGACGAGGATGGCGATGACGAGGCCGACCTCAACCCACGACTTCATTGTCTCGAGCATCGATCAGCGCTCCCGTCGGCCGCAGGCGCCCGACCCCCGGGCCGGGCTCTCTGCGACAGTCTGCGACCGGAACTTTTAATTTTCTGTCAACGTTACCGCTTTCCGACCCCCCGAGATCGTTCCATTTGTGAAGTAGATCACTTTCTGCGCTCGACCGTTGGTGTAATGGTTAATTCTGCCGCTAATTGCGCGGCCGCCTTGGAATTTTGGGCCGGTTGACGTTGTTGAATTAGAGTGGGGTGGGTACTAAATAATACAGACCTAGTTTCATTTCGTAACGATATATGCGGAGGGTGATTATGATCGTTCCCAAGAGTCCGGTCGGATGCCCGATGGACGCGCTCTTGCGCCTCCTGATGGGCCCGTGGACCACATATATTCTCTGGATCCTGCGCTCCAACGGCCCGACGCGTTTCGGCGAGCTGAAGCGCAAGGTCGCCGGCGTATCGGCCAAGGTGCTGTCCGAGCGGCTGCGCATGTTGGCCGACGCTGGCGTCGTTCATCGGCAGTTCGAAGCCACGATCCCCCCGCAGGTGACGTACAGCCTGACCGTTCGCGGCGAAGAGCTGCGAGAGATTCTCGACCGGCTCAATGAGGTCGCCGTCCGCTGGCAGACGGCCGACAGGGCGGCAGCGGCCGCGCCGGCCGGGATCGAACATCCCACCGGCGCCATCGAACCTGCATCCGCAAGCGTCGCGGTGGCAGCAGCGCCGGCGAGCGCAGGCTAGGCGCACCCGTTGCGCCGGCCCGCCGCCTCAGGCTAGGGTGCCGCCCGCTCCGCGGAGCGGGGCACCGGAGGGGTGGCCGAGCGGTCGAAGGCGCACGCCTGGAGTGCGTGTATACCTCAAAAGGGTATCGCGGGTTCGAATCCCGCCCCCTCCGCCAAGTTTGAGCGCAACGGGATGGAGGCGGCGATGGCCTGCGCCTTGTTCCACTGCGCACCTTCCGCGAACCGCGAATCGTACAGCGCCGCTCCAAGCTGGGCGCGCGCGACCGCCATGTTGTGCTCGAACGCGGTCTGGTCCGTCGGCTCGAACCTTACGCCCAACGACTTCAGGAATGCGTCCGCGGCGCCGAATAGTCGCGCGGCTTCCGCGGGCTTGCCGCGAATCAAGGCCACTTCGCCCATAGCGGCGACGTAGTGGTTGACCATCATCGGGTAGTCGTACTCGCGAGCAAGCTCGAGCGCTTCTTTGAGCAGCAAAACGGCACCGGTCCAGTCCTGCAGCTGCAGTCTAACATGGGCAAGGTTTTCGAGCAGGGCGCCAATCCAGTAGGTATTGCCGACCGCTCGCATGCAGGTCAGGGCCTCCTCGAAGTAGCCCTGCGCCTTCTGCGGCTCGCCGCCCAGTCGGGCGCCTTCTCCAAGCGCGGTCAGCGTAAGGCCGCTACCGTACGCGTCGCCGAGCGCGCGGAGTTGCCCCAAGGCAGCGATGACTTGGTCGATGCCGGCCGGATCGCCGGTCGCGGCCGTCTTGGTGATACCTTCCGTCATCAATGCGAGCGCCGCAGCGTTCGCCATTCCCAGGCGTTCGTAGATCGGTCGACATTCCTGGAACAACGGCAGGGCGCCATTCCAGTCGCCGGAGATGACCCGCAGCCATCCCGCGACATCCAGCACGATGGCTCGCTCCCGAGTGCCGCCAAGTTCGCCGACCCGCAGCAGCGCGCGTGCAGTCCAGGCCTCGCCTTCCGTGAATTGGCCGCGAGGAATCCACAGCCACAGCAGCGCCCTCAAGAAGCGGCTGATCGCGTCGCCATCGCGTAGCTCGAGTGCGTATTCCATCGCCGTCCGCAGGTTGTCGGCCTCGGTAAGCAGGAGGCCGACGCTGCGGCGTTGGTCGGGCCCGAGCAGCCTTGGCGCCATGCGCTCGGCCAGGGCCAGCATGTACGCCATATGTCGACCACGCAGTTCCGCGTATTCGCCGCTCTCTTTCAGCTTCTCTCTGCTGTATTCACGCACTGTTTCCAATATGCGCAGCCGCGGCTCGCCTTCGACCATGTCGCGCAGAAGCAGGCTCTTGCGCGCGAGGGAGGTCAGTTTGTTCAAGATGTCCTCGTGTTGCGGCCCATCCGTGCAGATCGCTTGCGCCGCCTCAAGGCTGAAGCCGCCCACGAAGACCGAGACCCGGCGGAACAGCTGCCGCTCCGCGTCATCGAGAAGGTCGTAGCTCCAGCTGATAGCATCGCGAAGGGTCCGATGGCGCCTGTCCACGGCCCGATCGTCGCATCCGAGTGCCCCTAGCCGCTCGTTCATCCGCCTGAGAAGCGCCGGCGGATCGAGCAAGCGGAGTTGGGACGCGGCGAGTTCGATCGCCAGCGGCAGTCCATCAAGCTGCCGGCAGATCTGAGCAACGACCGGCGCCGTGTCAGCCGTCAGTGCGAAATCACTGTGCATATCGCGCACCCGATCTACGAACAAGCGCACCGCATCGTAGGCCTCAAAGGTCGCGGGGTCGGCGCCCGGCCCGGCTTGCGGCGTCTGCAACGGCGCCACCCGATATTCGCGTTCCGGCGGAATGTTCAGCGCCTCGCGGCTCGTGAGCAAGACTTTCAATCGTGGGCAAGCGCTGAGCAGTTCGACGACCATCGGCGCCGCCGCGACTACCTGTTCGAAGTTGTCGAGCACTAGGAGCATGCGGCGATTGGCAATCGCGTGCTTGAGCGTTCCCAGCACCGGTCGGCCGGCAAACTCCGGAATCCCCAGCGTCTGCGCAATCGTCGGCGGCACCAGCCGCGGCTCGGTCACGGTGGACAGGAGAATCTGAAACACTCCGTCGACAAAGAAATCGAGCATCACGCCCGCAACTTCGGTCGACAGCCGAGTCTTTCCGGTGCCGCCGGCGCCCGTCAGCGTAATCATGCGCACCTCGTCTCGGCGTAGAAGCGCATCGAGGTCGGCTTTCACGCCGGTTCGTCCGATGAACGTCGTGAACGCGGCCGGCAGGTTGCTCGGCCGGTTGTCCAGCGACCGGATTGGGGCGAAATGGTTCGGCAGCCCCTCGATCACCAGGTCCGCTAAGGTTTCGGGAAAGCGAATGTCCTTCAGCCGGTGGGTCCCGAGGTCGCGCAGTCTCACGCCCGGAGGGAGGCCTCCCTCGGCCTCGCTTCTGGTGGCGCTGGACAACAGTATCTGGCCGCCATGCCCGACATCACGAATTCGAGCCCCGCGATGGACATCGAGGCCGATATAATGATCGACCACCAATTGTGGGTCGCCGGTGTGCAAGCCCATCCGCACACGCACGCGCGCGCCATCAGGCCAGGGTTCATCGTACAGAAGCCGCTGTGCCCTGACTGCCGCCGCGATCGCGATCACCGGCTGGCCGAAGACGGCGAAGTACGCATCGGCATGCGCATCCACCTCCCGGCCGCCCTCGCCCCGGGTGGCCTGTCGCAACAGTTCGAAGTGCCGGTCGAGCACCTCTCCGTAGCGCTCGCCGAGCGCTTCGACGAGCTGCGTCGAGCCTTCGATATCCGTAAAGAGAAGCGTCAAGTGGCCGGACGGAAGTTCGAGGTTCTTGGTAGCTGGCGCTGTCTCCATATTGTGCGATAGGCGGTCGGACGCCACCCTGCGCATCTCCTATGCAGGCAACCTGGCAAGCTTTAGGAATCGACCCCTTGACCGATTCTCAGCACAGTCGACGGCAGTCGCGTATCCGTAGTTACAGTTGTAAGATCCCCGGGAAGCCAGGTTTCGCAGGGTCCAGCGGAGCCAAGCCGAGTTTCTTCTGAATGCTCGCCAACTGGTCAATCTCGGCGTCACTGAGCGAGACGCCGTTGAGCTTGCTCTTGTCAGCATCAGTGAGGCTAGTGTCGGTAATAATTCCCGCCGCTACGAGGCGTTGAACGTTGGTCTTGCCGTTGCTCATTTCGCCCTCCCTTGAAAAATATAGGACTAAATCTTAGACAGTGAACGGTGATAGTTCAAGGTAAAGTATGCTACCTCAGCGACGTCTTCCGTACTGTCGGGTTTGAGCGTTTCACTTGGCAATTTCATGACGATGGCTATATGGAAACTTCAAAGAGCCAAACGCTTCGAACGCGGATCGCGATTATGTCTGGCCTGCTCGGCGCTGCAGCTGAACGCATGCTGCGGAGCCCCGATCTGGCGCGCCTTATTCCCGCCCACCTCGTGCAACAGCACCAGATCATCCGAGCCAGTGTGCCGTTGATGGAGGCAGCCCACGGGGAAGCGAACCGCGGGCGCAAGGATCGTGTCTGCCATGCGTTGATACCCTACCTGGAACGCCATATCGAGGAGGAACGGCACCATGATGAATGGACGCTACAGGACCTCGCGTCGATCGGGATCGCACCGGCTCAAACGCTGGCAGCTGTTCCATCGGCGGCCGTAGCCTCGCTAGTCGGTGCCCAATACTACTGGATCCTGCACTACCACCCGGTGGCGCTTCTCGGGTACATCGCGATGACCGAAGGCAATGCGCCATCAGAGGCTCTGATCGAGCAATTGGAGGTAGGATCAGGGCTGCCGGAATCTTTGTTTCGGACGCTTCGGCTACACGCTGCCGTCGATCCCGCGCACCAAGCGGCGCTCGACGACTTCATCGACAGTTTGCCGCTCGGCGAAAGCGATGAACGCTTGATCGCCGACAGTGCCATCCACACCGGTGTCAAACTCGCCGATTGTATGGCCGACACACTCAACGCGAATTCGACCGAATGAAATCAGAGTCCGATACTGATCGTCGCCGGCCCCCGAGGCGCGCGCCGTGCGGTAGCTCCGGCCCCCAGCATCCAATTGCGATTGAAGCGGCAGGCGGTGGTCAGTAGAGTTGTGATCGTGTCCGTCGTAGTGGGGCCTGAGTGATCGAGGCAGTTAGTCCGAAGCGTCGAGATCTCGTGAGAAATGCCGCATGGTCTGCGGGCTCTGCCGAAGGGTGGCGCGCATCCCGCCGTTTCTGCAATTGGGGTGGGCGCTGGTCGGAGCGCGGATGACGGTCCTCTACATCGCAATCAGCAGGAATCTGGCAGGTTGGGCTGCCGATGTTGGCTTGACCAAGCATGTCTACAAGTTGGGCGTCGCCGAAGCCGCCGCGGACGACGCCATCGAGGCCCTCAATGACGATGGCTTTGCCGGCGAGAACGATTGGCGGCTCTTGAGGCAGCAGGAGGTCGACGACCCGGAGGAAGCAAGCGCCCTCGAGCGCCTGGCCAAGAAGGAAAAGATGATCGATCCCAACTACTACCCGAAGATCCGCGGCGCCGTCGGCATCTTCAAGGTCAAAATCGGCAACGTAGCCAATCACCTCCTGGTCAAGCGAGCGCTCGCCGGCGATGAGCAGAAGCTCGACAAGGTGAAGACCGCCGATATCGCTGCCTATCTCATCCAGAATGCGCAGCCATAGCGCGCCCCGCCGCCGCCCGATCCAGCAGAGCAAAGTGCGATCCCATGGCAATCCCCGCAAGCCCCGCCCCATCCAATTTCAACAGCGAGCAGGTCTGGCGCCATGACCGCGACCACTTCCTGCATCCGTGGACGCATTTCGATTCCTTCAAGGTCGAAGGATCGCTCGTCATCGCCGAAGGCAAGGACGCCTATGTCTATGACGCCGCGGGCAAGCGCTATCTCGACGGCATCGGCGGCCTGTGGTGCGTCAACATCGGCTACGGCAACGAGGAGATGGTGCAGGCGATCGCCGATCAAGCGCGCCGGCTCGCCTTCTTCTCGTCGTTTGTCGATACCACCAATCCGCCGGCGGCGGAGCTGGCCGCCAAGCTCGCCGAGCTCGCGCCGGGCGATCTCAACCACGTCTGCTACACCTGCACCGGCTCGGATGCCAACGATACGGCCGTCCGGCTCGCGCACTACTATCACGCGCGCCGCGGCCAGCCGTCGAAGAAGCACATCATCGCCCGCCTCGACGGCTATCACGGCAGCACCTATCTCGGCATGTCCCTGACCGGCCGCAGGGCCGACCGCTCGCCGAATTTCCACTACCTCACCGATTTCGTGCACCACGTCTCGTCGCCGAATTCCTATCGCCGGCCAGCCGGCATGACTGTCGAGGAGTTCTGCGATCATCTGGTGAGCGAACTCGAACGCGCCATTCAGACGATCGGCCCCGACAACGTCGCCGCCTTCATCGCCGAACCGGTGCTGGGCGCCGGCGGCGTCATCGTGCCGCCGCCGGGCTATCACCGCCGCACGGCCGAGTTGTGCCGGCGCTACGACGTGCTGTACATCGCCGACGAGGTCGTCACCGCCTTCGGGCGGCTCGGCCACTTCTTCGCGTCGAAGGCCGTATTCGACAGCCAGCCCGACATCATCGTCACCGCCAAGGGCATCTCATCGGGTTATATCCCGCTCGGCGCCGCGATCTTTTCCGATGCCATCCATGACGCGATCAGTGCGCCCGATCCGGACGCCTGGTTCACCCACGGCTTCACCTACTCGGGCCATCCGGTAGCCTGCGCCGCCGGCCTCAAGAACATCGAGATCATCGAGCGCGAGAAGATTTGCGAGCATGTGCGCGAGGTCGGCCCCTATTTCGAGCAGGAGCTGGCAAAGCTCAAGGCGCTGCCGCTGGTCGGCGACGTGCGCGGCAGTCATTTCATGCTGTGCGTCGAGAATGTCGCCAACCGCGAGACGAGAGAAACTCTTCCGGATGACGTCAATGTCGGCAAGCGCATCTCGAACCACTGCGAGGCGCGCGGCCTCATCGTGCGGCCGATCGGCCATCTCAACGTCATGTCGCCGCCGCTCATCATGACCAAGGCGCAAATCGACGAACTGGTCGCGATCCTGCGCGAGAGCATTATCCTGACGGCCGACGAACTGACGCGCGAGGGACACCGCCTCACTTGAGCAGGGGTCGCCGCTTGTGCCACTCGGTCGCGTTTTCGAATGCCCATCCGATGCGGAGGACGCGCGCCTCGTCAAAGCAGCGGCCGACGATCTGCAGCGAAATCGGCAGCTCGCCTTTGGTGAAGCCGCAGGGCAGCGCCAGCGCGCAGAGATCGAGCAGATTGATTGGCCGCGTCAGCCGGCTCATCGGAGCCTTGCTCTGATCGATCTCGGTCAGGGGGATCGCCGGTAACGGCGTGGTCGGCATCAGCAAGCCATCGAAATCGCTCAGCAGCCGATCGATCTCGCGGCACAGTTTTCGCCGTTCGGCGGTCAAGCCGATGTAGTCGGCTGCCAGCGTGCCCTTGCCCCCGCGCATGCGGCCGCGGACATCCGGATCGAATGGCAGGTCGTCGCGGTCGATCCAGTTGCGATGCAGCTCGTAACCTTCGGCGGCGATGATCTTGCCGGTCAAATCGGCCAGCGACCCATAGGCAATGGGCAGCTTCACGCTGTCGATGCGCGCGCCCAGATTGCGGAACAGGCCGAGCGCGTCTGCGAACGCGCTGGTCACGTCGGGATCGACCTCGCCGAGTTCGCCATCCGGCAATACTGCGAGACGCAGTCCGGCCACGCCGCTCTTCAGGGTGGCCAGTACATCGACGGGCGGGTGGGACAGGGTCTGTGTGTCCGCGGGATCGGGGCCGTGCATGGCCGCGAACAGGAGCGCCGCATCCTCCACGTCGCGGGTCATCGGCCCAAGCGTGTCGAGCGTGTCGCTCAGCATCAGGACGCCGTGGTTGCTGACGCGGCCGACGGTCGTCTTGAGCCCGACGATGCCGCACAGGCTGGCGGGGATGCGCACGGAGCCACCGGTATCGCTGCCGATGGCGGCGGGGGCCAGCGCCGCGGCGACGGCTACGCCCGATCCGCTGCTTGAGCCGCCGGGCGCCCGCTGAGTGCGCAGGTCCCACGGATTCCACGGCGCGCCCATGGTCGTGTTCGTGCCCCAGCTGCCGAATGCGAACTCGACCATGTGGGTCTTGCCGAGCGGGATCATGCCGGCCGCGGCCAAGCGGCGCACGGCCGTCGCGGTCACCGGCGACACCCGGTCGCGCCAAAAAAGCGAACCGCCGGTCGTCACGCGGCCTTCGATCTCCAGCAGGTCCTTCAGCGCGATGGGGATGCCGTGCAGCGGGCCGAGGCGCTGGCCGGCGCGTAGCGAGCGATCGGCCGCTTCGGCGGCGATGCGGGCGTCGTTCTCGTAGACCGTGACGAACGCATGCAGCTTGCCGTCGTATTTCCGTATGCGCTGCAGATAGGCATCGAGAAGTGCGCTCGCACTCGCGCCGCCCGTCCGCAGACGCTCGGCCAGAACGTGGATCGGTGCGAAGGCGAGTTCTTCGTCGCTTACGCCTGGCGCGCGCACTGCCGCCGTTTTGTCGCTATCCAACATTGTCTCGGCCCCCATGCTTCGCGCTTCGTGCATCCTATAGTCAACTCGTGCGCGCGCCCATCAGCGATTCGCCCGCCGCTCTTCCATTTCCTCGAGCGTGCGCGGCCAGTCGGCCTTCAACAGCCGTGACAAGGCTCGGTCGGCGAGCAGGCGACCGTCGGTCTGGCAGCGGGCGCAATAGTTCGTCTCGTTCTCGGCATGGACGATGCGCTGCACCGGGGCGCCGCACACCGGGCAGGGCTTGCCGAAGCGTCCGTGCACGGCCATCTCCGGCCGGAAGGCCGTGACCTTTTCCGGGAAGCCATCGCCGGTCTGCTGCCGCAGGCGTTCGATCCATTCGGCCAGGGCGGCGCGCGTGGCGACGAGCAGGCGCTCGATCTCCCGGTCGTTCAGGCTCCGCGTCATCTTGATCGGCGACAGCTTGGCCCGATGCAGGATCTCGTCGGAGTAGGCGTTGCCGATGCCGCTGAACAGGCGCGGATCGGTCAGCGTGCGCTTGAGCGTGTGGTTCTCATGGATGAGCGCTGCGCGAAACGCATCGAAGGTCGCATCAAAGACATCCATGCCGCCGGGATCGTGACCGGCCAGCGCGGCCATGCCGCGCACCGCGTGGAGGGACGCCCGCTTCTTCGAGGCCACTTCGGTCAGCACCAGCGCACCTTCCGCGAAGTCGAAGGCAGCCAATCCGATCTTGCGCGCCAGCGGCGCGCCCGCCGCGCGCCAATGGAGCCGGCCGGCGATCATGAGATGAATGACAAGGAACAGCTCCTCGTCGAACGCCATGACGATGCGTTTGCCCAGCCGGGACAGCCGGCGCACGGTTCGGCCGCCGAACGCGGCCAGCGGCGGTTCGACCGAGCGCAGCACGAAGGGGCTGCCGAGCCGCACGCCGGTCAAGGGACGGCCGAGGATCCGGCGTTCGAGCGCCTCGATGTAGACGGTGATGTCCGGCAGTTCCGGCATGGCCCGGCGATGCTGTCATGCCGCGCCCAGGCACTCAAGCAGGGCGCGCGGTTGGCAACGGGGAACGGAGCTGTTTTATCCGTGTCTTCAATGCAGTAATAGATGAGCCGGAGACCGCCGATGGTCCTCTGCAGTGCCGCTATCCCCGGCATGGAAAAGCCGTTGAGGTGGGGTCCATAACGTGTCACTACGTTGTCCCCGCTCGATGGGAAGGGCCTTCCAAAGACTGGGCCAAGCCGGTCGGGTCAAGGCATTCGTCATCCGGCGGCCGCGATTGGGCGGGTCCGGCCGGATCCCAGCCGCGAATGTTCGGTCCAACAGACACGCGACGAAAACAGTTCCATCGGTTGCGTCATTCGCTGAGCGATCACTGTCAGGGCTGACAACGAAGCTCGTCTCCACGATATGCAAAACGGTCATAGCAATTCGGTTGCCGCCAACGGTCACGCCAAGCCGCGCGACAGCTTGAAGCAGCTCCTGCCGCTGGCCATCGGCGCCATCGGCGTGGTCTATGGCGACATCGGCACCAGCCCGCTCTACACGCTGCGCCTCTGCTTCCGTGCCGACGGGCCGTTGGCGCTGACGCCCGATCACATCGTCGGCATACTCTCGCTGATCTTCTGGTCGGTTACGACGATCGTCACGCTCAAATACGCGACGCTCATCATGCGCGCGGACAACCAGGGGCAGGGCGGCATTCTCGCCTTGATGGCGCTTGCACTGCAGAAGCCGGGATCGAAGCGACGGCACGCCGTCCTGCTCATGCTCGGCGTTGCCGGCGCGGCGCTTTTCTATGGCGACGGCATCATCACGCCGGCGATCACCGTGTTGAGCGCCATCGAAGGCCTGAAGATCGCCACGCCGCTGCTCGAGCCCTACATCGTCCCGATCACCGCTGTCATTGTGGTCGTGCTCTTCTCGGTGCAGCGCCGCGGCACCGCATCGGTCGGCGCCTTGTTCGGCCCGATCGTCTGCGTCTGGTTCGTCGTGTTGGCGATTCTGGGTCTGGTCCACATCCTGCGCGAGCCGAGCGTACTACGCGCCCTTAGCCCGCATTACGCCATCGGCCTCTTCATCGAGAAGCCGGTCGCGACCTTCATCATCTTGGGCGCCGTCGTGCTGGCGGTCACGGGCGCCGAGGCGCTCTATGCGGACATGGGGCACTTCGGCCGCCGCCCGATTCGCTTGTCGTGGCTTTATCTGGTCTTTCCGGCCTTGATGCTCAACTACTTCGGCCAGGGCGCGTTGCTGATTGCCGATCCCGCCGCTATCGACAGCCCTTTCTTTCGCCTGGTCCCGCACTGGGGGCTCTATCCGCTGGTCGTGCTGTCGACCATGGCGTCAATCATCGCCTCCCAGGCGGTGATCACCGGTGCCTACTCGCTGACGCGCCAGGCCGTGCAACTCGGCATCTGTCCGCGCATGGAGATTCGCCACACCTCGGAATCCGAGATGGGCCAGATCTACATCCCGCAGGTCAATTGGATGCTGCTGGTCGGCATCCTCGTTCTGATCTTCGGCTTCAAGTCGTCGGACAACCTGGCCAGCGCCTACGGTATTGCCGTCACCGGCACGATGATGATCGATTCGGTCATGGCCTTCGTGGTCGTTCGGTCTCATTGGGGCTGGAGCCTGCCGAAGGCAGCGCTGGTA
>JBGPEQ010000021.1:0-16141 GCA_041482855.1 Dongiaceae bacterium
CAGGGCACGGGCATGCTGGGACTGCCCGGGGATTTCACGCCGCCGTCGCGCTTCGTCCGCGCTGTCGCTTTCTCGCAGAGCGCTATTCCCGCCGATACAGCAAGCGCGGCGGTCCTCCAGGCCTTCCACATCCTCAACGCGTTCGACATCCCCGTCGGGGCGGTCCGAGAGGAGCACGAGGGTACGGTCCATACCGACTACACGGTTTGGTCGAGCGTCGTTGACCTCAAGGACCTGACCTGGTCGTTCCGCACCTATAACGACCAGACGATCCGCACGGTCGATGTGCACCAGGCGCTCGAGGCTGCACGGGGCAAAGTCCGGCGGATAGCAATGGACTCGCAACAGCCGATCGAGGACGTTTCCACCCGCTTCAAGTGAAGCTGCATGCTGGGGCGCGCCGCTTCGGCGCCCGCAAAAATGTTATTCACCTACCAGAAATTTGCGGCATAATAGCATTGTAACAAGAAGATCGGGACGTCTGGGGTGAGGCGCGGAGCGGCGGAGGCGGAGGGCCCGGATCGGGGCGAGCTGCTGGAGGCGGCGGTGCTGGCGCCGCTGCAGGCGGGCTACGGCGATCTCACGAAGGCCGAGAAGAAGCTGGCGAGCTACGTGCTGGCGCGGCCGAACTGCGTGGTGCTGGAGACGGCCTCGACCATCGCGCGCAATGTCGGCGTCAGCCAGATGACGGTGAGCCGCTTCCTGCGCAAGCTCGGCTTCAAGGGCTTGAGCGGGATTCGCCATCGATTGAAGGCCGATCTCTATGGCCCGGACGGCGCCAGCCTGTGGTCGATCGATCGCCGCTACGAGGCCTTCACGCGGCGGCGGGCGGCGCGCTTCGGGCTCGAGGAGAGCATGGCGGCGGAACTGGCGGCCATCCGGCGCACCTATGAGCTGGCGGGGACGAAGCTGTGGGGGCGGGTCGTCGACTCCGTGGCGGCGGCGGACCAGGTCTTCATCAGCGGCCTGCACATGGCGCGCGGGCTGTCGCTGGAGCTGCTGAGCCGGCTCGAATACATAAGGCCGGGCGTGCATCTGGCCGACGGGCAGAACGGCCACTATGCCGACGTGCTGGCCGAGCCGGGGCGGCGCGTCTGTTTGCTGCTGATCGATTTCTATCGCTACGACAAGGCGACGCAGCGGCTGGCCAGGCAGGCCAAGCGCCAGGGCGTGGACGTCGTGATCTTCACGGATACCTTCTGCTCCTGGGCGCGCGCCATCACCGACAAGGTGCTGGGCCTGCCCACCAGCACGGGCCTGTTCTGGCATTCCACGGCCGCCTTCAGCGTGCTGCTGAACCTGCTGGTGAACGACGTCATCGAGCGGCTGGGCGAGCGCGTCGAGAAGCGCATCGGCAAGGTGCTGCAGGCGCAGAAGCTGTTCGATCAGTATGCCGAGGATGTCTGAGAATGGGATCGGCAATGTGCGTCCTTCGACAGGCTCAGGATGAGGTCTTTCTTTGTGCCATCAGGATTGCCCCTCATCCTGAGCTTGTCGAAGGACGCAGGATGGTTTTGCAGCGATGGCAAGGGACGCGATGTCCGCCGCGGCTGATGTGACGGCGCGGGCCAAGCGCGGGATTGCGGTGGCGCCGCGGCTGCGCACGGGGCTCGTGGGCGGGCTGCTGCTGTGCGTGCCCGTAATTCTGGCGTCGCTGCTGCTGTCGCAGTTTGCGGGGGTGGCGATCCAGCGGACCTTCACGCTCTTTCTGATCAATCTGATCGCCGTGCTCGGCTTCGGCGTGTTCATCGGCAATTCGGGCATCCTGAGCTTCGGGCATGTGGCGTTCATCGGGATCGGGGCTTATCTCTCAGGCATTCTCACCATACCCGTCGCCGACAAGGCCAGCATGCTGCCGCACCTGCCGGCGTTCCTGGCGACGACGGAGATGGGCCTGCTGCCGGCGATCGCGGTCACGCTGATCGTCGTGGCCCTGTTCGCCGCCGCCGTCGGCATACCCATCGTGCGCATGAGCGGGCCGGCGGCGGTGATCGGCACGCTCGGCCTGCTGCTGATCGTGCATGGCATCCTCATCGGCGCCGAGGATTTCACCCGCGGCAGCAACGCCTTTCGCGGCGTGCCCCGCACGACCGGCGTGTGGACGGCCCTGGCGTTCGCGCTGCTCGCCATCGTGGTCGCGCGGCTCTATCGCGAGTCCGTGCCGGGCGTGCAGCTGCGCGCCAGCCGGGAGGATGAGTTGGCGGCGCGCTCGATCGGAGTCGACATCATGCGCCGGCGGCTCGGCGCCTGGGTGATCAGCGCCGTCATCTGCGCCCTCGCGGGCGTGCTGCTCGCCCATTTCCTCGGCGCCTTCTCGCCCTCGAAATTCTACTTCGACGATACGCTGGCGCTGCTGACCATGCTGATCGTCGGCGGACAGTCGACCGTCGCCGGCGCCCTCGGCGGCACGGTGCTGGTCACGCTCACGATCGAGGTGCTGCGCCGGCTCGAGGGCGGCTTCGACCTCTTCGGGTTCGCCATGCCGCAGGCCTTCGGCATGACCCAGGCCGGCCTCTGCCTGCTGATCCTGCTGGTCATGTACTGGCGGCCGGCGGGAATCTTCGGGCGGCTGGAGCCGGACGAGCATCTGCGCCGGCGCGACGCGCGCACGGAAGCGCCGAACGCCGCGGTCGCGCTCGACGAGCTGCGCGTCCGCACCGGCGGCACCCTCACGGTCGAAGGCGCAGTGAAGGATTTCTCCGGCCTGCGCGCGCTCGACGACGTCGGCCTGACTCTGCAACAGGGCGAGATCGTCGGGCTGATCGGGCCCAACGGCTCCGGCAAGACGACGCTGCTCAATCTGATCGCGGGCGCATTGACGCCGACGGCCGGACGCATCGCGATCGACGGCGCCGACGCCACGCGCTGGACCGCCCACCGGATCGCGCGCGCCGGCGTCGGCCGCACCTTCCAGAACATCCGGCTGTTCGCCAATCTCAGCGTGTTCGAGAACGTCGAGTTCAGCGCGCTCGCGCATTGGCCGAGGATCGGGCAGGCGGCGGCGCAGGCCTTCGCCTGGCGGCTATTGGCGGAGATGCGGCTGACCGAGCTGGCCCATCGCCAGGCCGGCACGCTCGACTACGGCGCCCAGCGGCGGCTGGAGATCGCGCGAGCGCTGGCGCTGAAGCCGCGCTATCTGCTGCTGGACGAGCCGGCTGCCGGCATGAACCCGACGGAATCGAACGAGCTGCTGAGCGAACTCTCGGGCCTGCGGCAGCGCTACGGCATCGGGCTGCTGGTCATCGATCACGACCTGACGCTGATCATGCGGCTCTGCGACCGGGTGGTCGTGCTGAACCGCGGGCAGGTGATCGCCGACGGCCGGCCCGCCGACATCCAGCGTGATCCCGCGGTCATCGAGGCCTATATCGGCAGCAAGCGCGCGGCGGCGCGGGGAGCGTAGGACGTTGGCTCTGAGAAGGGGTTTCTATCGATTGCATGACCGCAGTGCGTCCTTCGACAAGCTCAGGATGAGGGGAAGTCTTGGCGGCACGAAAACTGTTCCTCATCCTGAGCTTGTCGAAGGATGCATCGGCGCTGATCCCAGCAATTGCTGAGCCAAGTAGAAATCGAGGACAACACAACGACGAGGAGGTTAGCCATGATGAGGGACGATAGAATGAAATTCCTGAGCATGACGGCTGCAGTGATCGCCGGCGGTGCTCTGATCGGGCCGGCCGTGGCCGACGACAGCGATACGCTGACGATCGGTGCCGCCATCAGCATGACCGGATGGGATGCGCCTTATGACTCGCCGGTCATGGACGGATTCAACGTTGCGCTCGACGAGTTCAACAAGGCCGGCGGGATCGCCGGCAAGTTCAAGGTGAAGGTGATCACCGCCGACAACCGGTCCGACAATGCGCAGAACGCCATCGTCACTCAGGACCTGATCGACCAGGGCGCTCATCTGATCTTCGCCACCTGCGATTCCAGCATGGTGCATGCGTCCGCGCAGATCATCGTGGACGCCAAGATCCCCGCGATCTCTACGTGCTCGTCCTCGCCGACGCTTCCGATCACCGGCCACGGCTACATCTTCGCCAACGCCGTCACCGACAACGTGCAGGGCGCGGCCCAGGCCACCTATGCCTACGAGACCGGCTATCGGAAGGCGTATCTCCTGCAATCGCACGACATCGAATACACGCTGATGCCCAGCTATTTTGCCTCGGCGTTCAAGAAGCTCGGCGGCGAGATCGTCGGCGAGGGCAACTACGCGCTCGGCCAGCCGGACTTCTCGGCCGAAGTGACGAAGATCAAGCAGATGGACCCGCGGCCCGACGTGATCGTGACCTCGGCGTTCGAGCCGGATTTCCCGGCCTTCATCCGGCAGCTGCGGGGAGCCGGGGTAAAGATTCCCATGGTGGTCGGCGACGGCATCGATTCGCCCACGACTTTCGCGCTCGGCGACATCGTGGAGGGCGTGGTGTTCACCTCGTCCGGCTTCGCGGAGCCGGGCAGCCCGATGGCGGCGTATCAGGAGAAGTATCAGGCGAAATACGGCAAGCCGCCGGAATCGATCATGGACGCGCTCGGCTATGACCTGGCGAAGATCGTGGAGGCGGCGGTCACGGCGGCCGATAGCACCGATCCGCAGAAGATCCGCGATGCTCTCGCCAATCTCGAGAACGTCCAGGGCGCGACGGCGACCATCAGCTACAAGGGCGGCAACGGCTCGCCGACCCGGCCGGTGGCGGTGATCCGCATCCATGACGGCAAGCGCGTGCTGGTGAGCCGGAAATCGCCGGACCCGGCAATCGTGCCGGAACCGCGGCTCGAATAGGAGCGGCCGTCCTTGCCGCTGCTCGTGATCAGCGGGTTGACCGTGCGCTACGGCGCCATCCAGGCCGTGCGCGGGATCGACCTCGCGATCGAGGCGGGGGAGGTGGTCGCCGTGCTCGGGGCCAACGGCGCCGGCAAGTCGACCACCCTCAAGGCCATCGTCGGGCTGGTGGCGTGGGGTGGCGAGATCCACTTCGACGGCGCGTCGCTGCAGGGCAGGGCGACCGAGCAGATCGTGAGGCGAGGGATGACGATGGTGCCGGAAGGGCGCCGCGTCTTCCCCTCCCTGACGGTGATGGAGAACCTCACCCTCGGCGCGGCGGCCCATGCCGACGGCAAGGCGATGCCGCGCAACCGCGCCGAGGCCTTTGAATTGTTTCCTATCCTGGCGGAGCGTCGGGAACAGCGCGCGGGAACGTTGTCCGGCGGCCAGCAGCAGCAGCTGGCGATCGCGCGCGCGCTCATGTCGGAGCCGCGGCTGCTGCTGCTGGACGAGCCGTCGCTCGGGCTGGCGCCGCAGATCGTCGACAGCATCTTCGAGCTGATCCTGCGGCTGAAGCAGCGGGGCCAGACCATCCTGCTGGTCGAACAGAATGTCGCGGCGGCGCTCGACATCGCCGACCGCGCCTATGTGCTGGCCAATGGCATGATATCCATGAGCGGACCCGCCGAGACGCTGCGCGCCTCCGAGCAGGTGGCGCGCGCCTATCTCGGGGCCGCCGTGGAGGCGGCGGCGCCATGAATTACTTCATCGAGCAGACGGTGAACGCGCTCAGTCTCGGCGGCACCTATGCGCTGCTGGCGCTCGGCCTCGCCGTCGTCTTCTCGATCCTGGGCATGATCAACTTCGCCCACGGCGCGCTCATGACGCTCACCGGCTACGCGCTGGTGTTCGCGAGCCTCGTGGGGCTGCCGTTCGGCGTCGCGGCGCCGATTGCAGTTGTCTTCACGATGGGGAGCGCGGTGGTGCTGGAATTGGTGGCGTTCCGGCCGGTGCGGCGCGCCAGCGGCGCCACCATGCTGCTCACCAGCTTTGCCGTCGCCGTTCTGCTGCAATTGGCATTCCAGATCTTCATCTCGACGCGGCCGCAGATCGTGCCGCTGCCGGCGCTGCTGACCACGGCCGTCGACATCGGCGACATCTCCATCGGCGTGAACCGGTTGATCTCGATCGCGGTGGCCGTGGTGGTGCTGCTCGGTCTGAACGTCTTTCTGCGGCGCACGACCATCGGCCTGGCGATGCGGGCGGCAGCCGAGGATTTCGACGTCACGCGCCTCATGGGCATCCGCGCCGACCGCGTGATCGCTACCGCATTCGCGCTCTCGGGCCTGCTGGCAGCGATCGCCGCGGTGCTGTGGATCGCCCAGCGCTCCTCGGTCGATCCGCTGATGGGGATGATCCCCGTGCTGAAGGCGTTCATCGCCACCACCATGGGCGGGCTCGGCAGCCTGCTCGGCGCCGTGCTCGGCGGCCTGCTGCTGGGCGCCATCGAGATCTATCTCGCCGCCTATCTGCCGGACTCGGCGCTGCCCTTCCACGGCGCCATCACGCTCGGCGTGGTCATCGTCGTGCTGGTGGTGCGGCCGCAGGGCCTGGTCGGCCCGAGCCGCGAGCTGGCGCGGTAAGAAAGATTTACCGCAGAGACGCAGAGGCGCAGAGAAGCGAAGGAGAGAATAGGAAGCCGCAGATGAACGCAGATAGACGCAGATATGCGCCGAGCGGGCATTCCGTGCTTCGGCGTTCATCTAAGCCTATTTGCGACTATCTTCCCTTCTCTGCGCCTCTGCGCCTCTGCGGTTCAACTTTCTTGGATCAGGGGAGGCATCATGGCCACGGTCAAGCTGAACGGCGTGAAGTTCAACTACAAGCTGGAGGGGGCGGGGGCGGAGACCATCGTTCTGATCAACGGTCTCGCCGACGACCTGGAGACCTGGGTCGAGCAGATGGGCGAACTTCTGGCCGCCGGCTTTCGCGTGCTGCGCTTCGACAATCGCGGCATTGGGAAATCCGGCCGGCCGCGCGGACCTTATACCACCGCGCAGATGGCGGCCGATGCCAAGGCTCTGGTCGACCATCTCAAGATCAAGAGCTTTCACCTCGTGGGCGTGTCCATGGGCGGCATGATCGCGCAGGAATATGCGCTTGCCCATGGCCGCGACCTGCGCTCGCTGACGCTCTGCTGCACCTACGCCGCGCCGGGACCGTTCTGCTCGCGCATGTTCGGGCTATGGCGCGACATGGCGCGCAAGATGGGCGTGCCGACGGTGATGCGCGACGTGACGCTGTGGGCCTTCACCCAGGACTTCTTCGCGACGCGCGAGGATGTGCTGAAGCAGTTCGAGGCGGCGATGGCCACGCTCGACCAGCCGCTCCATTGCTACCTGGCGCAGCTGCACGCCATCCAGGCGCACGACACGACGGCGCGGCTGCACAAGATCGCCGTGCCGACGATGGTGCTGGCCGGCGCCGAGGACATCCTGATCCCGAACCGGCTGTCGAAGGCGCTGCAGGCCGGCATCCCCGGCGCCGAATGGGCGACCTCGCCCGGCGGCCACGCCTTCCTGTGGGAATTCCCGCAGCCTTTCAATAAGAAGGTGTTGAATTTCATCGGCCGTCACCGCGGCTGAACCGCGGGTGGGGCCTTGCTTGACAGGCGCGGGGGCCTCGCCATATACCCCTCAGCCCGACGGGCAGGCACCTCTGTGGCGGAGTAGCTCAGTTGGTAGAGCAGCGGGGTCATAATCCGTTGGTCGGGGGTTCAAGTCCCTCCTCCGCTACCATCAAAAAAGCCCTTGAAATCTAGCGTTTCGAGGGCTTTTAGATGTCTGGAATCGCCGATTTCGAGCTGGCGGCACGTGCTGTTCGAGAGTCCCGATAAAACCAAGCTTTCCTGCCGCGTCCCATCCTGTACCGGCTTGTCCGTGTCACACGGACGGCACATGATTTGGCTCGCTTTATTCCCGATCCTACTTAGGACATTTGGCTGTGGCTTGGCTCACAACAAACGATCACGAACGAGACGCGATTGCTCAACTAGACAAAGATTCTGACCGCGCCGCGGCTATCGTGGCGGCCGCAATCGTCGAAAATCGGCTGACCCAGGCAATCACGTCGCGCATTGGGAGCGCAAGGCGGAGACGACTTTAACCAACTGTAGTTGCCTACCGACTCGCAGCATTTCTGGGCTAGATTCGTCCTCAAGTTCTCCCCGTGATACGTTGGTCGGAAAGGGCAGCCCGCAGAAGACGACATCCCTGCAAGTTTGAGGAACGTCAGATCGGTATTGATTGGACGGACACGAGATGAAAACGCACCTTGGCGACCTGTCCTCAGCACCCGAATACGCGGCTAGCCTGGAGTTCACTCAATCGCTCGATCCCGCACTTCTGGCCAAAAGGGTGCCTCTTGTCCAGCGTGGCGATTTTCCGATCGCTGCCATCAACCGGCGTGAAGATGGGCGGCTGCGAGCTGGTGTTTTTCGACCGCTCGATGCCAAGAGTGCGGAGTACCTGATCGCGGAAACGCCGTCGTTCTTCCGCAGAAGTCGTCATATACTCGCCGACAGTCGGTCCAACATAGTAGCCGACGAGATGGGCACTGAATCGTTGAGCCAATCGCAGCGCGATCTGCGTGCGTTGCTCTCCCGAGGGTGATGGATCGATGCTAACGATGATATCCCGGAATGCCATGAGTGCCTGCCTCCTGGTGTGGGCTCCGCTGCGTCGCCAATTGATCGGAGAGAGCCACGTCGTCGCCTCCAATCTTTGCTCATGCACTCTTTGCGTCGGCCGGTGTCGCGCGATTCTCGTCGACTTCTTGGGCTATTGCCCATCAGCAATCCATCGCGATCGCCAAGCCGAGAAGCCATGATCCACCCGCGGGATCCAAGCATCATCGACCTTATGATATCGCTTCTTCACTGCGCTCCAGGCCACGCGATGGGCGATTTCCTCGCGGCGCTCGGGATCGCTAGCGCCATAGCGATCCCAGGCATTGTTGAAGGCGCTTCGATAGATATCCTGCGCGTGCTCCGGGAGGCGGCTCCTCAGCGAATGCGGGAGGTCGGCGTTGGTCATGTATGGCATGGCGGGAGACTCATCGGCGGATGATCGTTCCGGCTGAATGGGCGACAATGTTCACCGCATCCTCAAGAGCGCCTATGCCAGCCCAGGCGTTTGTCGCCTCGACGAACCGGCAGGCAGCGTCGACCTTCGGTCCCATGGAGCCCGCCGCGAATCTCTTCTTGCGCAGCTCGGCGGTCGTTGTGGTCCGGATGGGGCGGGCCTCTACCTTGCCCCAGTCGGTATAGACGGCGTCTACGTCCGTGAGCAGCACCAGGCCGTCGGCTTCGAGTGCCGTCGCCAGCAGCGCAGCCGAGAGATCCTTGTCGATGACGGCCTCGACACCTCGCATGCGGCGGCCGCTTGCGCGAACCACGGGGATGCCGCCCCCGCCAGCGCAGATCACGAGCACGCCATCGGCCATCAATCGGCGGATGGCGTGAAGTTCGATGATGCGCTTTGGCTCGGGCGACGGCACTACGCGCCGGAATCCGGCGCCGTCCGGCGCCATAGCCCAGCCCGAGGCCTGCGCCAGCCGGCGCGCCGCCTCACTGTCGTAGACTGGGCCGATCGGTTTCGTCGGATGGGAGAAAGCCGGATCCGCCGGATCGACCTCCACCTGGGTCAAGAGCGTCGCGAATTCGCGTCCCGGCAGCCGCGGCGCCAGCTCCTGTTCGATCATGTAGCCGATCATGCCCTCGCTTTCGGCCCCGAGGATGTCGAGCGGATAGGGCGCTACATCGCGATAGGCCATGGCCTGGAGGGCTATCAACCCGATCTGCGGACCATTGCCATGCGTGACGATGATGTCGTGATCACGGGCAAGGGCAGCAATCGCGTCACCAGCGCGGGCCAGATTTCGCTGCTGAACCGCCGCATCCAGCGGCTCACCCCGGCGCAGCAGGGCATTGCCGCCGAGTGCGACCACCAGACGCATGCGGAGCCTGCTGCCGCGCGCCGCGCTGCCTCATGCCGCGACGTTCGACCGCGTGATGTGGCGGACCAAGAAGGCATCGATGAGGCCGCCGAGTTGCTGCCCGGGCCCTTCAGCGAAGTCGTATCGGGCGCGGATGACCGGCTTCTCCAGCGGTACGAGCACGGCCAAGTCAAGCGGCGTGCCCGATACGACGACCTCGGCCGCGGACCTGTTGATGGTCTGGGCGAGCGCTGCAAGCTGGGACGCGCTGTAGCCGACCGCGGGCAGCACGCGTCCGATATGCGGATAGGCGCTGTACACCTCCTGGATCGCCGGCGCCGCCGACAACCGCGGATCGACGATGTCCGCGGCGCCGGCGGCAATCGCGGCAACGTAGCCGGCGCCATAGGGCATGCCGCCGTGCGTGATCGTCGGTCCGTCATCGACGACGAGAACGCGCCGGTCATGCACGGCGGCGGGATTGTCGAGCCGCACCGGCGAGTGCGCCCGCGTGATGACGGCCCTGCTGTTGACGCGCCGGATCTCGTCCGTGACGTGCTGCAAGGTCGCCGCCGAGGCCGCATCGACCTTATTGATCACGACGATGTCGGCCATGCGCACGACGGTTTCGCCGGGGTGATGACTGGTCACGTTATCGGGACGGAGCGCATCGGCGACGACGATGTGCAGGTCAGGCTTGATGAACGGGAAATCATTGTTGCCGCCGTCCCAGACGATGATGTCGGCCTCGCTCTCCGCTTGCGCCAGAATCGCAGCGTAGTCGACGCCGGCGAATACGACATTGCCGGCGTCGATATGCGGCTCGTATTCCTCCCGTTCCTCGGCGGTGCAGTGGGCGGCGTCCAGGTCGGCCCGGTTGGCGAAGCGTTGCACGCGCTCGCTCGCCAGGTCGCCATAGGGCATGGGATGACGCAGGGCGGCGACGCGATAGCCGCGCTCGCGAAGCCGGCGCGACAGCCAGCGCGCGATCTGCGATTTGCCGCAGCCGGTGCGAACGGCCGAGACCGCGATCACCGGCCGCTTTGACTTGAGCATCGTCCGCTGCGGCCCGAGCAGCTCGAAATCGGCCCCGGTCGCCAAGGCGCGGGAAGCCAGATGCATCACATGGGCATGGTCGACGTCGCTATAGGCAAAGACGACCTTGTCGACTGCGCAGCTGTGGCAGAGGTCCTCGAGCTTTGCTTCCTCTTCGATGAGAATGCCGTCCGGATAGTGCATGCCCGCAAGGACAGCCGGGTAGCGACGGCCGGCCACGCCTGGAATCTGGGTCGCGGTGAACGCGACCACCTCCGTCGACGGATCGTCGCGAAACGCCACGTTGAAGTTGTGGAAATCGCGTCCGGCAGCGCCGAGGATCAGGATTCGTTCACGAGCTGTCTTGCCGGTCATCGACAAACCTCCTTACATTGGCCTGCGCCTGCGGTCATTCGGCGGCGCCGGGGGCGATGTGGGGCTCACGCCAGCGCATCCAGACATAGACAGGCAGTCCGGCGAGCAGAAGCAGCGTGCCCCACAGCACGACCTCGGCGCCGGCGCCGTACAGCGCCCACAGCGAATAGGCGAAAGCCAACAGAGCGATGACCGTCGAGCCGCCGAGGCGCGGGCTTTCGAAGCGGCTGCGATCGGTGACGAACAGCATGAGCTCGGCCATGGTCGTGAAGACATAAGGCACAAGAGTGGTCATTGTCGCGAGCAGCAGGAAGAAGTTGAAGGCGTCGACCAGCCGGGCATTGTAGTTGAGCGCTGTGAGTATCGTGACGAGCACGCTGGAAACGACGAGACCGAAGACCGGTGTACTGGCGGCCGAAAGCCGGCCGAAAGCCGCAGGAAACAGGCCGTCGCGGGCCGCGGCCAGCGGGATCTGGCCCTGAAGCAGAATCCAGCCATTGAGACAGCCGAAGGTAGAGAACAAGGCGCCGACGGCGACAGCATAGCCCGCCCATGGACCGAACATCGCGGCTGCTGCGTCGGCGAACGGCGCGGTGGAGGTCGTCAGCGCAGCGCGTGGTACGACGCTCATGACCGCGACCGTGCCGAGGATATAGATTGCTGCGGTCGCGATCGTACCGATGATGGTCGAACGCGGAATGGTCCGGCTGGGATCCTCCACGTCATCGGCGGGTATCGTCGCCGACTCGAGACCGATGAAGGCCCAGAGCGTCAGCGCCGCCACGGAGGTAACCGCGGAGAACGCTGATCCCTCCGTGGGATTGAATGGCGAAAACGCGGCCGCGTCGAAGAAGAAGATGCCGGCCACGGCGATTCCGATCAGCGGCACGAGCTTGGCGACGGTGGTCAGCAATTGCACGACTCCGGCGGGCCGGATACCCGCCGCGTTGACGACGGTCAGGAACCACACGGCGGCAATCGCGATGAGCGCGGCGAGCAGCGGGCTGCCGACGAGAGCCGGCCAGAAATATCCGAGATAGCCGGCGAAGGCGATGGCAATGGCCGCGTTGCCAGCCCAGATGGCGATCCAATAACCCCAGGCGACCTGAAAACCGATGACGTCGCCGAAGCCGGCCCGACTGTAGGCATAGGGACCGCCGATCTTCGGAAATGCCCGTCCCAACCTGGCAAAGACGAGGGCCAGCAGAAGGGCGCCGACGGTCGTGAACAGCCAGCCCACGATGCTTGTGCCGCCGTAGGCGGCCAATGATGCCGGCAACAGGAACACGCCTGACCCGATCATGTTGCCGACGACCAGCGCCGTGGACATCCAGGGTCCGAGGGCGCGTTTGGCGGGAACGTCGCCTGCCGACTGATTCATCGCAAGCCTCCATTCAGAGATCAGTGCCGTTACAGACTAGGCCATGGCCCGCTCGCGGTGTTGATCTGCATCAAGCCCCTTGCAAGGGCGGCGAGGCGTTTGCTGACTTGGATCAAGGCTCGCCAGGCGCCCAGGCGTGTAAATTAGCCATCGCGCGCACCATGGCTGCGCGGCATCCACGGCATCTGAAGGACTGAGTGCGTGCGCTTTCGAGTGCTACTTTTCGCAATCCTGCTCCTGGCGTCGCCAGTACGGGGGGAGCAGATCGCTCTTGGATCGCAATCGGCCGCGACTGCCGAATCTTCCGGGGCAGGCATTGCGTTCCCAGCACAACAGTCGCTGTCTGAGGCCCTGCGAGCGCCTTTTTCATCGGGCGGCACATCGCCGTTGGCCCAAATCGGACCGGAGAAGTTTGCGCTCCTCCAGCGCTTCTACGCCGCTCATGGCTATGCCCCCCTCTGGATAGACATCTCCGGTCTGAGTCCAAAGGGCGAAGCGCTGCTCGCGCGCTTGACACAGATCGCGGCGACAGGACAGTCATCCATTTCGCCCTTGTTGACGGAAGCCACGAGTCGGGTTTCAGCGCGCGGCAGCAAGCCAATGGCCGAACTCGAGCTGCTGCTGAGCGCCGGCCTTGTCAGCACCGCCATCGATCCGAATGATCCGGCCGCATTCGCAGAGCCCCAGCAGGTCTTGGTTGAGATCGCAAAGGCCGAAGATTCGCTCTCGGTGTTGCAGGACCTGTTGCCGATCGACCCTGCGTTCTGGCACCTTCGCGACGCCATTCAGCTCTATCGTGAAATCGAAGCCACGGGCGGCTGGCCGCGCCTGCCGCCGGGACCGAAGTTCGAGTTGGGCGGTCAAGAGCCCAGGGTGGCGTCACTGCGCCAGCGATTGCTCGTCACCGGCGATCTCCTGGAGATCGGGATGCAGCCGGACAGTTTCGATAGCGCCGTCGACGCCGCCGTACGGCGATTTCAGGCGCGTCATGGCTTGCAGGTGGACGGTGTCGTCGGCGTCAACACGCTGGCCGCACTCAACGTATCGGTGACGGAGCGTCTGGCCACTATGGAAATCAATCTGCGACGGATTCAGCAACAGCATCGGGAATGGGGAGAACGCTACGTCGCCGTCAACACGGCGGCGGCGAGCTATCGGCTGATCGATCGCGGACAACGGGTCTTCGAGCGCGCCGCCATCGTCGGGCGGCGCGGATGGCCGACGCCGCAACTGGACAGCATCATCGACCGCCTCGAGTTCAATCCCTATTGGGTCGTGCCGCCGCGGATAACCAGACTCGAAGTATTGCCCAAGATTCGACGCGACCCGGAGTACATGCTCCACAACGACATGCACTGGGTGAATGGCCAGATCCGGCAAGATCCGGGCCCGAAGAACCCGCTCGGGAAGGTCAAATTCCTGTTTCTCAATCCCTATGACGTCTACCTCCACGACACCAACAGCCCGCAGCTCTTCGAACGCTGGGACCGATTCCGCAGTCATGGATGCATGCGGGTGGCCGCCGCACTCGATTTGGCTGAATATTTGTTGAAGGACGATCCGCGCTGGCCGCCCCAGCGGATCCAAGAGGTCGTCGACTCCGGCCAGACGGTGCAGGTCCGCCTGGCCACACCGGTTCCTCTGCACGTCGTCTATGATACGGCCTGGGTCGACGATGCCGGCGGCGTCAATTTCCGGTCGGACGTCTATGGCAGAGACGGCTATATCGGCGCGCCCGTTGCGGAGGCGAGCAATCGGCAGCGGCGGTGTGCTGCCTGAGGCTGATGACAGCACAAAATGTCGCAATCGTCCCAGAAGGGAGGAACGAGGAGATGACCTTTCGGTTGACAAGCGCCGAGTTCTCGGACGGGCAGCGGATCCCGAAGCGATACACCTGCGAGGGCGAGGATCGGTCGCCTCTGCTCGCCTGGAGCGGTGTGCCCCCGGCGACGCGCAGCTATCTGCTCGCGTGCGACGACCCCAACGCACCCGCCGGCATCTGGCATCACTGGTCCCTCTTCAACGTGCCGGTCGCGGTGACGGCGCTGAGGGAGGGGCTGTCGTGCCACACGCACGTCGATGCCATGCGGGAAGCCGTCAATGACTTCGGCGAAATCGGCTACCGCGGTCCCTGCCTGCCGCCTGGCCACGGGGTGCACCACTACCACTTCCGGCTGTTGGCGCTCGATATCGAGCAGCTGTCGCTCAAGGAACAGGCCAAGTGCAAGGAGGTCGAGGCCGCTGCCCGGGCTCATGTCATCGCCACGACCGAGCTTGTGGGCACCTATTTCCGCTGAGCGTCGCGCACTCAGGTTCGACCGCGCCCGATGCCAGCAAGAGATCCAGCCGAATGAACGCCGCGAGCCTCAACGAGCAGGTGGCGGAGCGCCTCCGCCAGGCCGCGGACTTGCTGGCCGAGCAACAGGCCAACCCATTCAGGGTTCGCGCTTATCGCCGCGCGGCCGATACCATTGCCGGACTTCCGGAAGAGCTCGCCGACTTCGTTGGACAACACGGCATTGAGGGTCTCGAGGGCTTGCCGGGCATCGGACCGTCCTTGGCCGCGGCCATCGCTGAAATGGTGCGCACGGGCCGTTGGGCGCAGCTCGAACGGCTGCGCGGGGCGGCAGAGCCGGAGAAGCTGTTCTGCTCGATTCCCGGCATCGGCTCGAAACTGGCACGCCGCATCCATGACGCGCTGCATGTCGACACCCTCGAAGCGCTGGAAGCAGCCGCCCACGATGGCCGCCTGGAAAGCGTTCCCGGGGTGGGACGCCGCCGCGCGTCCATGCTGCAGGCGGTGCTTGCCAGCAGGCTGGCTCGCATTCGGCCTGCAGTCCGGCACGCGGTACGCGAGCCCGATGTGGAGACGCTGCTTGACGTCGACCGCGAATACCGGACCAAGGCAGCGGAAGACTCGCTACCGAAAATCGCGCCCAAGCGCTTCAATCCAGAGGGCAAAGTGTGGCTGCCGATCCTCCATACCGAACGCGATGGCTGGCAGTTTACCGCGCTGTTCTCCAATACGGCTCGGGCACACGAGCTTGGCCGCATCAGCGATTGGGTGGTCATTTACTTCCATACGGATACGCAGCCCGAGGGCCAGCGCACGGTCGTCACGGAGAGCCGGGGCGAATTGGCAGGCCAGCTGGTTGTGCGAGGTCGAGAACCCGAGTGCCGCGCCTTCTACGGTTCACTGCATCAACCGGCGGCGTGAGGTCGCGCAGCGCGCGGTCCCAGCCCACCGCCGCGGAACGCGGTCTTCGCCGCAATCGCGCGGACGCTTGATGTGGCTCAAGACGGCGTCTGGCTGTGTCCGAAAGAATGCTTCTGGCGTGGAGGCCGCATATTGCCATGAAGGTGATCGCTTCATTCGAGATCACGCACCGCCAGTTTCTCGACCATGAGGGTCGCGTAACCGAGACCGTGCCTGAATTCGCCCGTGACCCAGCCGCGCTTCTGCCGATCTATCGCGCCATGGTTCTGACGCGGACATTCGACGCCAAGGCGATTTCCTTGCAGCGCACCGGCCGGCTCGGCACCTATCCGTCGTGCCTCGGCCAAGAGGCGATCGGTGTCGGCCTTGC